>NZ_JBQQBX010000038.1:0-75983 GCF_052245475.1 Streptomyces sp. 7N604
ACCTCAGAAGCCGAACGGCAGGCCGCGTTTCCCGACTGGCTGGACTGGTACAACTACCACCGACCCCACACCGGAATCAGCGGCCAAACCCCAGCCAGCCGCGTCACCAACCTCTCCGGTCAGCACACCCCTAGGGTCTGCACCGCCGCGATGGAGGCGGTACCGGTGCCCAGCACGGGGCCGGGACGGCCGTGCGTCCAGAGTGTTTCGCCCCGATATGATGCATTCTGTGATCACGCTCGGACGGCTGCGGGGCCGTCGTCCTCCTTACCGCGGCCGGTGGGAAACTGCCCTGCTGGCACCGGTGGTCCTAACCATCGTCATCGCCGGCCTGGCGTTCTCCACACCGAGGGAGATCGCCTTCAGCCGCCTCCTGCCCGCCGCACCCGCCCTCGCCGCCGCGATGTGGCCCGTGCTCCCCACGATCCTGCTGGGGGCGTTTTGCCTGCTGGTCATGATCGGCCTCAGCTTCGTCTACACCGACCTGGGGACGCCGTACACGGCGGCTGCGATCGTCGCGGTCACCTTGGCGGCCGCATATGCGAGCCATATCCGACTCCAGCGGGAGGAAATGCTCTTCCACATCCGGCTCGTCGCCGACGCAGCCCAGAAGGTGCTGCTGCGCCCTCTGCCGCCCCGCATCGAGGACGTCGAGATCGAGTCGCTGTATCTGGCGGCCCAAGAGCAGGCCCGGATCGGCGGCGATTTCTACGAGGCGGCCGACACACCGTACGGGGTCCGGCTGCTGATCGGCGACGTACGCGGCAAGGGCCTGTCCGCGGTGGGGGCGGCCTCGGCGGTGATCAGCTGCTTCAGGGAGGCCGCGTACGACGAGCCCGACCTGAGGGGCATCATCCATCGTCTGGAGACCAGCATCACCCGCTACAGCGCTGCGTTCCCCGCCCAGGACTTGCCGGAGCGCTTTGCCACCGCTCTTATCGCCGAGATCCCACACGGCCGCGGCCACGTCAGACTTCTCAACTGCGGGCACCCCCCGCCGATGCTCGTGCACCGCGGGGAGATCCGCGCCCTGGAGCCCACCACCCCTTCGCCTCCCCTCAACCTTGCGATGCTCATCGGCGACCAGTACTGCGTCGACACCGTCGCGTTCGCCCCGGGCGACCAGCTGCTGCTCTACACCGACGGGGTAACGGAGACCCGGGACCGCACGGGCGAGTTCTTCCCGCTGCCCGACTGGATGCGGCGGCAAGGCCCGGCGCCGCCCGGCGAGCTGCTCGCCCGGCTTCACCGGGACCTGCTCCACTACAGCGGCGGAAGGCTCAACGACGACATCGCGGCCCTCGCGGTGCGGTGCCCGAACACCCGCACCCAGGAGCATCCCGCGTACGGCAACTCCTAGGACGGGCCCCTTCCGCGGCCCAACGGCCGGGGCCGGGACGCCGGGCTGGAACGCCGGGGCTGGAACGCCGGGCTCCACCGGGGCACCGCCATGCGGCTCCAGCGCCGGGGCGCCGCAGCCGAGTCGCGGTGCTCTCGGGGGATGGGTGGCGGAGACACCGAACGAGCCGCCGCGTCCGACACGTAGGCTGTGCCCGGGAATTGGCGACAGCCGAAGGACAGGTCGAGGGACGGGGCAGCGGTGTCGACGGGGGAGCACGGACAGGACGGGGCGGGGCGGCTGCTCGCGGGGCGCTACCGCGTGATGCGGCAGCTCGGCCGCGGCGGCATGGGCGTGGTCTGCCAGGCCGTCGACGAGGTGCTCGGCCGCGAGGTCGCGATCAAGGAGCTGCGCACCTACAACGACGCAGGGGGCCGCGAACTCACCGATCTGCGGCTGCGGATGCAGCGCGAGGCCCGCGCGGCGGCCCGTATCAAGCACCCCGGCGTCGTCGCGGTCCACGACATCGCGGAGGACGAGGGGCGTCCGCTCATCGTCATGGAGCTCGTCGACGGCCCCTCGCTCGACGACGTCCTCCGGGAGCGCGGCGTGCTCGACCCCCTCGAGGCCGCCGCGATCGCCGCCAAGGTCATGGACGCACTCGACGCCGCCCACCGCGCGGGCGTCCTGCACCGCGACGTCAAGCCGGGCAATGTGCTGCTGGATCGCAGCGGCAGGGTCGTGCTCACCGACTTCGGCATCGCCACCATGGAGGACCCCGGCGACGGCGCCACGACGCGGCTCACGCAGAGCGGCGACATCGTCGGCTCGCTGGACTACCTGGCCCCGGAGCGTGCGCAGGGGCAGCTCCCCGGGCCCGCGTCCGACGTGTGGTCGCTCGGCGCGACGCTGTACGCGGCCGTGGAGGGCTCGTCGCCGTTCCGCCGTACGTCCACCTGGTCCACGCTCACCGCGATCGTCGTCGAGCCGCTGCCGGAACCGCAGCGCGCCGGGCCCCTTGCGCCGGTCCTGCGCGAGCTCCTGCACAAGGACCCTCAGGCGCGGCCGGACGCGCAGCGCGCCCGGGAACTGCTGGAGGCGGTCGCGGCGGGGAGGCCGTACGACGGTGGCGCCGGGCGTGATGCGGATACGACCGACCTCGGCGGCCCTGTGGCTCCGCGACCGGGGGCGGGCGGGGCCGCGGTGCCCCACGGCCCCGGCTTCGGCCCGGCACCCGACTTCCCTGCGGAGCCCGGGGCCCCGCAGGGCGGGGCTGCGCAGGGCGGACGCGGGCCGGGCGGGGCTGTGCCGTCGGCGCAGGCGATGCCGCCACCCGACGGTGGACCGTTGGTGACCGGCGGTTCGTCGGGGCGCGGCGGGGGCCGGCGCCGTGGCCGTACCGCCGTGGCCGCCGCGGTGGCGGCAGTCGTGCTGGCCGGCGCCGGGGTGGCCGCCGCCGTTGTGCTGAACGGCTCGGGGGACTCCGACAAGGTGGCCTCCGGCAGCAGTTCACCCGCCGCCGGGGCCTCGGAGAAGGAGCAGGACGGCGAGGGCAAGTCCGCGGGCGAGAAGGCCGAGGGTGCGAAGTCCTCGGAGAAGCCGTCGAAGTCGCCGCCCGGTAGCGCGCCCGCGGGCGGCGTGGATGACGGGAAGGGCACCGGGGGCGGCACGAGCGGCGGGGGCGACAGCGGTGGCTCCACGTCGACGAGCGGCGGCGGTTCCACCGGCGGCACCAGCACCGGCGGGAACACCGGCGGAGGCGGCGAGGACCCGGCTCCGGCGCCGGTGTGCCACGGCATCGGCGCGGGCAAGTACAACTGCGAGGTCTGGCGTACCGCCAAGTCCTACGACGAAGCGGGCAACGAGGTCGGTCTGCTCAACGCGGGCACCAACTACTTCTACTGCCAGACGCAGGGGCGCAGGGAGACGTACGGCCAGTGGACCAACATCTGGTGGGCGAAGACCGACGACGACAGCGGCAACGCGGGCGTCTTCATCAGCGATGTCTATATCAAGGGCGGGGACAACGACCAGCCCGTCCCCGGCCTGCCGATCTGCTGAGCCGCGCATGTCCTGCATGAGCCGCATGTCCCGCACGAGCCCTGTGATCCATGTGATCCGTGTGATCCGTATGAGACGCAAACGCGCGGGACATTGGGCGGATGACGGCGCGTCAGACCGCGTCCGCGGGCGGTGGCAGTTCACCGGAGCCACGGGGGATCAGCCGGGTCGGCAGCAGGAACCTCGCCGGTTCGTCGGCCCCGCCTTCGAGCCGCCGGAAGAGCTGTTCGGCCGCCATACGCCCCAACTGGGCGGAATCCTGGGCGATGACGGTGACGGCGGGGGAGAGCAGATCGGCCAGCTCGAAGTCGTCGAAGCCGACCAGGGCGACCTGCCGCGGCCACCCGTTGAGCACGCGCACGGCGGTGACCGTCACGCGGTTGTTCCCGCAGAAGAGCGCGGTGACCGGCGCCGGCCCGTCGAGCATCGCCAGGGCCGCGGACCGCACCCGCTGCGGCTCCGTCGAGCCGAGCGCCACCCAGGACTCGTCGACCGGCAGCCCGGCCGCGTCCATGGCCGCGCGGTAGCCGCGCAGCCGCTCGGACGCCGTGTGGATGCGCGGCTGGTCGCCGATGAAGCCGATCCTGCGGTGGCCGTGGGCTATGAGGTGCGCGACGCCGTCGCGGGCGCCGGTGAAGCTGTCGGTCAGCACCGCGTCGGCGTCGATCCGGCCTGCCGGGCGGTCCACGAAGACCGTGGCCACGCCCGCCGCGATCTCCGGCTCCAGGTAGCGGTGGTCGTCGCTGGCGGGCACGATCACCAGGCCGTCCACCCGGCGGGCGCACAGGGCCAGCACCAGCTCCTGTTCGCGCCCCGCGTCCTCCGCGCTGGAGCCGTGGATCAGCAGGGCGCCGTGCGCCCGCGCGGTTTCCTCCACGGCGCGGCTCATTGGCCCGTAGAACGGGTCGGCGAGGTCCTCGAGGACCAGTCCGATGCTGGCCGTACGGCCCTTGCGCAGCACGCGGGCGCTGTCGTTGCGCCGGAAACCGAGGGCTTCGATCGACTCCTGCACGCGGCGTACGGTGTCGGGCGTCACGCCTGGCTCGCCGTTCACCACCCGCGACACCGTCTTCAGGCCTACGCCCGCGCGAGCGGCGACGTCCTTCATGGTCGGCCTGGTGCCGTATCGGCGCTTGGTGCGTGGGGCGGTATCGGCCACGGTGGCGGGGTCCTGTTCGTCCATGGGCGGGTGCGCTACGAGCATAGAGCCTGGACAACGTTGTCAAAACCGGTGAGACTGAACCGCTGGAACCGCCGCCCACCAGGAGATACAACGCCGATGCAGAACGACCTCGTCGCCGCCCTCGACATCGGTGGTACCAAGATCGCTGGGGCGCTGGTCGACGGCGAGGGCCGTCTTCTCGTACGGGCCCAGCGGCCCACCCCCGCGCGTGAGGACGGCGAGACCGTCATGGCAGCCGTGGCGGCGGTGCTCGGGGAACTGACGACGGACGCGCGGTGGGCGGCGGCGACCGCCGTCGGCATCGGCAGCGCCGGGCCCGTCGACGCCTCCGCCGGGACCGTCAGTCCGGTCAACGTGCCGGGGTGGCGGGACTACCCGCTGGTGGAGCGCGTACGGGAGGCGGCCGGGGAGTTGCCCGTCACCCTTGTGGGGGATGGGGTTGCGATGACCGCCGCCGAGCACTGGCAGGGTGCGGCGCGCGGCCGCGACAACGCGCTCTGCATGGTCGTGTCGACGGGTGTCGGGGGCGGGCTCGTACTGGGCGGGCGGCTGCACCCGGGGCCCACGGGGAACGCCGGGCACATCGGGCACATCAGCGTGGACCTGGACGGGGATCTGTGCCCGTGCGGGGCGCGGGGGTGCGTCGAGCGCATAGCGAGTGGGCCGAACATCGCGCGGCGGGCGCTGGAGAGTGGGTGGCTGCCCGGGGCCGACGGTGACGCCACGGCGGCGGCGGTGGCGCGGGCGGCGCGGGCGGGTGACGTGGTGGCCCGGGCCTCCTTCGAGCGGGCGGCGCAGGCGCTGGCCGCGGGGATCGCGGCGACGGCGACGCTTGTCGAGATCGAGGTGGCGGTGGTCGGTGGGGGAGTGGCGGCGGCGGGGGACGTGCTGTTCGCGCCGCTGCGGCGGGCGCTGCGGGATTACGCGACGCTGTCGTTTGTGCGGGAGTTGAAGGTTGTGCCGGCTGAGACGGGGACGGATGCGGGGCTGATCGGGGCGGCGGCTGCGGCGAGAACGCCGTCCGGCGCGGGGCGGTCTGCGGTTGTGGTTTCGCCTGCGGGGTCGTAGTGCGGGTTGTGCGCCTCGTTGTCTGCGGGGGCGGGGCCGGGGCGGGATAGTCCCTCTGGGGCTGCATGATTTACGGGCCGGCCTGGTAGTCGGTCATCTGCGGGCCGGCCGCAAGCCGGCCCACAAATCACGCTTTACGCCCCTGCCGGGACCACCCCGCCCCGGCCCCTCCGTCTCGCGGCCGCGGGCTCCATGCCCGAAGGGCCCTATCGGCAGGTGAGTTTGGCGTCCGCCCAGTCCGCGTGGTCCGAGTCGATGCCGTCGCCGGCGACGAGGCGTACGACGCTTGCGTCTGTCACGTCGGCCGAGAGTGCTTGCGCGGGCCGTCGCCTGCCCTGCTCTCGCCGACGCTGGTGTCCTTCTCGACCGGGCCCCAGCCTTTGGTCGCGCTCAGCCAGGGCAGGTTACTGACGTGCGAGGTGCCGGAGGGTGGGGGGACCGCGACGTGGACGATGGTGGGCAGTTGCCCCCGGGCGCGGGCGCCCCGGGGGACTCGTATGTCGCCGTGAGCGTCAGGTCGTGGTCAGTTTCTTGTGGGTCGGGAGCCCGAGGGGGCCATGTGGTCGTGAGCTTCGTCGTCCGGCCTGCCTCGGTGACGGGGGTTCCTTCGAGGCCGAGTTCGGCGGCAGGCGGGTACGCCGCCCACTCGCTGTCGGTCGAGACGCGGACCAGGACCGTGCCGTGTGCGGGGACGGTCGCCGCGATCGTGCCGGCGGTGTTGTAGTCCTTGTGCTGCCACAGGTCGCGGACCTTGTACGCGTCGGCGGTGGGAAGGCCTGCTTCCTGGGCGGTGGTGGCGATGCGCTGGGCGCTGTCGGACTCGTTGAACAGCGCGATGGCGCGGCTGCCGTCCGCCATCTCCTTGACGACGACCCACCGTCCGTTCGAGGAGGAGAGGACCGTGCCTTGTCTGCCCAGGGGGTCCTGGTCGACGGCGATGACCTCGCGGTTGCCCAGGATGTCGAAAGTGGCGGTGTTGGCCTTGCGCAGGTCTGAGCCGATCAGGAGGGGGGCCGCCATGATCGACCACATCGAGAAGTGAGTGCGGTACTCGGTGTCGGTCATGCCGCCGTTGCCGACCTCGAGCATGTCCGGGTCGTTCCAGTTGCCCGGCTTGGCGTACGGAGCCAGCGGCAGGTTCTTCTTCATGATCGAAACCATGCTGGACCAGCTGTCGCTGATGTCGCCCGTGGTGCGCCAGAGGTGGCCGACGTCCTGGGCCCACTCCCACGGCTTGTTCTCGCCCCACTCGCAGATGCTGTAGACGATGGGCCTGCCGGTGGCCTCGAGGGCGTCGCGCATGGTCGTATAGCGCTTCTTCGCGTCCACGCCCTGGTTGTTGCAGTTGTCGTACTTGAGGTAGTCGACGCCCCAGTCGGCGAACTGCTGGGCGTCGCTGTATTCGTGTCCGAGGCCGCCGGGGAAGCCCGCGGTGTTGCAGGTCTTGGTGCCCGCGCTGGTGTAGATGCCGAACTTCAGGCCCCTGGAGTGGACGTAGTCGGCCACGGCCTTGATGCCGTTGGGGAAGCGGACCGGGTCGGGGACGAGCTTGCCGTTGGCGTTGCGCTGGGGGAGGGCCCAGCAGTCGTCGAGGTTGACGTACTGGTACCCGGCGTCCTTGAGGCCCTTTTCGACGAAGATGTCCGCGATGGCCTTGACCATCGCCTCGTTGAACTCGGCCCGGCAGTGGGTGGAGTTCCAGTTGTTGAACCCCATGGGCGGAGTCAGGGCGAGCCCGTCGCCGGGGGCTGCCGGCAGGGCTGCGGCGGGAGCGGCGAGGCCTGCCGCGCAGAGAAGCGCGGTGGTCAGGGCTCCGATCACTCTCCGGCTGGTTGTTCGGGCAGCTGAATGGCGCATCGTTCCGGTCCTCCGTCTTCCGCTCTATGTCATGTACTCGACACTCGAGCGGTTACGGTAGGCCGTGTTGAACTATGTTGGAAGAGATGCGGTAACGATTGGCGAATGACGTGCCAAACCCCTTGACGGCCTGAACCCACCGGGGTGAGATCCGAGCACTCGCGTTCGGTTGTGTTGAGTTGCACCTCGAAGGAGAGGGACATGGCGCAGTCATCGTTCAGCGGTCCTGCCGTGGCAGGAGGTCGGATGTCCCGTCGGACCCTTTTGCGGGGTGCGGCCATCGGCACGGGAGCCGTCGCGCTTCCCTCGGTGCTCGCGGCCTGCGGCAGCGGTCCGGGCGACGCCGGTACGATCAAGATGGGCTCCAACGCCTCGGACGCCGTGCCGAAGAAGGCCTTCGCGCAGGCCTTCGACGCGTACGAGAAGAAGTCGAAGAAGACGGTGAAGGTCAACACCGTTAATCACGAGGCGTTCCAGGAGAACATCAACCGGTATCTGCAGGGCACGCCGGACGACGTGTTCATGTGGTTCGCGGGCTACCGGATGCAGTTCTTCGCGAAGAAGGGGCTGCTGACCGAGATCAGTGATCTGTGGCAGGGGTTCGACGGGTTTTCCGATGCGCTGAAGAAGCAGTCCACCGGGGAGGACGGCAAACAGTACTTCGTGCCGTACTACTACTATCCGTGGGCCGTCTTCCACCGGAAGAGAGTCTTCGAGGAGCGCGGCTACGAGGTGCCGAAGACCTTCGACGAATACCGTGCCCTGGCGCAGCGGATGGAGAAGGACGGGCTGGTTCCGTTCGCGTTCGGGGACAAGGACGGGTGGCCCGCCATGGGCACCTTCGACTATCTCAACATGCGGGCCAACGGCTATGACTTCCACATATCGCTGATGAGCGGCGAGGAGTCGTGGACCGACCCCAAGGTGAAGAACGTCTTCGACCTGTGGCGCGGCCTCATGCCGTACCACCAGAAGGGCGCCAACGGCAGGACCTGGCAGGAGGCCGCCCAGACGCTGCAGCAGAAGAAGGCGGGCATGACCGTCCTCGGACTGCCGCACCCGGGCCAGCAGTTCAGTGCCGCCGACCGCGAGGACCTCGACTTCTTCCCCTTCCCGGAAATCGACTCCGCGCACGGCCAGGACGCGGTCGAGGCGCCGATCGACGGGTTCCTGATGGCGAAGAAGGCCAGGAATGTCGAGGGGGGCAAGGATCTGCTGAAGTATCTGGCCTCGCCGGAGGCCGAGCTGATCTACCTCAAGAGTGACCCGAACAACGTCGCGGTCAACGAGAGCGCGGACACCTCCTCGTACAACGCCCTGCAGAAGAAGGCCGCCGAGCTGGTCGCAGGGGCGAAGCAGATATCCCAGTTCATGGACCGCGACACACGGCCCGACTTCGCGTCGACCGTGATGATCCGGGCGATCCAGGAGTTCATCAACAACCCGAACGATATCGACGGCCTGGTGAAGGACATCGAGCGGCAGAAGAAGGACATCTTCGCCGCCGAATAGCCGATCAGCCCGACCGATCGACGAGGAGTCACCTTCCGTGCCGCTTTCGACCACGCGGCCCGCAGCACGCGCAGGACGGCGGGGCCCGCGCCGTTTCACCCGCCGCGACCTCATCGTCCTCGGCGTGCTGCTGGGCATACCCGTCCTGCTCGACATCGCCCTGATCTGGGGCCCGACCTTCGCCTCCATCGGGCTGTCCTTCACCAGCTGGGACGGGCTCGGGGACATCGAATGGGTCGGGGGCAAGAACTACGAGACGCTCTTCACCGACTATCCGCAGTTCTGGCCCGCGGTCCGCAACAACCTGCTGTGGCTGGGCTTCCTGGGCCTCGCCGCCACGCCGCTCGGGCTGCTGCTCGCCGTTCTGATCGACAAGGGCGTCCGCTTCAGCCGCTTCTACCAGTCGACCCTCTATATGCCGGTGGTGCTGTCGCTCGCCATCGTCGGCTTCATCGCCCAGCTGGTCTTCTCCCGCGACCAGGGGGCACTCAACGCGCTGATGGGCAACCAGGACAGCCCGGTGGACTGGCTCGGGGACCCCGACCTCAACATCTGGATGGTCCTGCTGGCTGCGGGCTGGCGGCACACGGGCTACGTGATGATCCTGTATCTCGCCGGGCTCAAGTCGGTCGACGCGTCGCTCAAGGAGGCCGCGGCCATCGACGGCGCGAGCGAGACCCAGGCGTTCTTCCGGGTCGTGCTCCCCACCCTCCGGCCGGTGAACATCGTCGTCGGCGTCATCACCGTCATCGAGGCGCTGCGCGCCTTCGACATCGTCTACGCCATCAACCACGGCAGGAACGGCCTCGAGCTGCTCTCCGTCCTGGTCACCGACAACATCATCGGGGAGGCCAGCCGGATCGGGTTCGGCTCGGCCATCGCGGTCGTCCTGCTCACCGTCTCCCTGGGGTTCATCATCACGTACCTGGTCCAGGAGCTCCGAGGGGAGAAGAAGGGATGACCGTGGACACCGCACCCGCGCCCGCCGCCTCCTCCTCCGCACCGGCGGCTTCGCAACATCCCCGCGGCCGGCGGCGTATCCGACCGGGGCGGCTCGGTCTGCACGCCTTCCTCATGGCCGTCTCGCTGGGCTTTCTCGCGCCGCTGCTGCTGGCCGTGTACGCGTCCCTGCGGCCGTACCAGGAGACCGCGGAGCACGGCTACTTCTCGCTGCCCCGGAGCCTGTCCTTCGACTACTACCGGCAGGCGTTCAGCGACTCCGGGATGAGCACGTACTTCGTCAACTCGCTCATCATCGCGGTCCCCGGCGTGCTGTTCGCGCTCTTCCTGGCCTCCTTCGTGGCCTTCGCGGTGGCGCGGCTGCGGATGCGCGGCGACATCGTGCTGCTGATGCTCTTCACCGCGGGCAACCTGCTGCCCCAGCAGGTCGTCGTCACGCCGCTGTACGTCCTCTTCAACCGCGTCCCGCTGCCCTACTGGATGTCCGAGTCGATGACGATGTACGACTCGTACTGGGCCGTGATCGCCGTCCAGGTCGGCTTCCAGCTGGGCTTCTGCGTCTTCGTCCTCGCCAACTTCATGCGCACGCTGCCGCAGGAGATCCTGGAGGCGGCGCGGGTCGACGGCGCCGGCGTGTGGACGCAGTACTGGCGCATCACCCTGCCGCTGTGCCGCCCGGCCCTGGCGGCCCTCGGGACACTCCAGTTCACCTGGATGTACAACGACTTCCTGTGGGCGCTGGTCTTCATCTCCGACGGAGAGAAGCTGCCGATCACCTCGGCGCTCAACAACCTCCGCGGCCAGTTCTTCACCGACTACAACCTGCTGGCCGCGGGCTCGGTGATCGTCGCGCTGCCCACGATCCTCGTCTTCCTCATCCTCCAGCGGCACTTCATCGCGGGTCTGACGCTCGGTTCCAGCAAGGGCTGACGACCGGCCGGGCTGGCCATTCGCCGACCTTGCCACGGCCGGTTTCCGTGGCAAGGTGTAGCGGGCAGTCCACTGGGGGCTACCGAAGAGGGGGAACCGTGATCGTCTGGCTGAACGGTGCGTTCAGCGCGGGGAAGACCAGCGCGGCTCGTGAACTGACCGGTCTGATACCGGACAGCACCCTGTACGAACCGGAAGTGACCGGCGGAAGTCTGCGGTATCTGCTCCCGCGGAAGCGGCTGGGCGACGTCGGCGACTTCCAGGACCTGACCATCTGGAGACGGCTGGTGGTGGACACCGCGGCGGCGCTGCTGGCCGAGCTCGGGGGCACGCTCGTCGTCCCCATGACCCTGCTGCGGCAGGACTACCGCGACGAGATCTTCGGGCGCCTGGCCGCCCGCCGGATTCCCGTACGGCATGTGCTGTTGTCACCTGACGAAACGATCCTGCGCCAACGGATCGCGGCGCGCGAGGAGTTCGAGAGCGGCCGGGAGCGGAGCGCGAGCGTCCGGCGGTGGGCGCTGGACCACATCGCCCCGTACCATGCGGCACTCTCCTGGCTCGCCGCCGACGCCCACGTCATCGACACCAGCCGGCTCACGCCGCGGCAGACAGCCGAGCAGATCGCCGAGGCCGTACGGAGCGGCGCCGCCGCGGCCTGCGAGATCGTGCAGACCCCGGAACCCACGGGCGAGACCCTGGCCGCAGGGGTGCTCCTCTTCGACGAGCAGGACCGGGTGCTGCTGGTCGATCCCACCTACAAGCCGGGCTGGGAGTTTCCCGGAGGCGTCGTCGAACCCGGCGAGTCGCCCGCCAGGGCCGGGATGCGGGAGGTCGCCGAAGAGCTCGGCATCGAACTCGAGCGCGTGCCAGGCCTGCTCGTCGTCGACTGGGAGCCGCCCATACCCCCCGCCTTCGGCGGCCTGCGCCTCCTCTTCGACGGCGGGCGGCTCGGCGGCGGTCGCGCGGACCGGCTGCTGCTGCCGGGTTCGGAGCTGCGGGACTGCCGCTTCGTCAGCGAGGGCGAGGCGGCGGAACTGCTCCCCGCCGTCCGCTTCAAGCGCCTCCGCTGGGCGCTCCGCGCCCGCGAGCGCTCTACGGTCCTCAACCTGGAGGAGGGGGTTCCGGTGGGCTGACTCCTATGCGGGCCCCGGCGCTTGGGAGTAGTGCTGGGGGAGGGTACGGGCGAAGGCTGCGGCCTCTCGCTCGGCCGATGCGCAAGGCGCGCGCGGCACCGCCGGTCAGCGGGTCGCCGTGCCCGAAGCATGCCGTGTCGGCGCCGAGCGCGGCGAGCCGGGCGTACGAGTCGAGCGCCTGTTTCCGGTCGACGTTGAACACGCCGAGCATCAGCTGCTCCACATGGGCCACGGTGTCGCCGGTGAACAGCACGCCGTGCTCCGGCAGGTGGAGCGCGATGCTGCCGTCCGTATGGCCGGGCGCGCCCACCACGCGGGCGCCGCCGCCGAATCCGAGCACGTCGCCGTCCTCCAGCTCGCGGTCCACCCGCGTGGGCGGCGCAAGCGGCACGGTGAGCGCGTGCTCGTACAGCGGCCGCTCCCAGTCGAGCAGCACCGGCGGCGGCCCCGGCACCTCGCCGCGTACGACGGGAGCGTCCGCCCGGTGCGCGAGCACTTCCGCTCCGCTCAGGGCGGCCACCTCCCCGGCAGCGCCCGCGTGGTCGGGGTGCCAGTGCGTGAGGACGATCCGGCGGATGTCCTCGGGGCGATGCCCGAGATCGCGGATGGCTTCCGCGACGGCCGCGCCCTCGCCCGCGCTCCCGGCGTCGACGAGCGTCAACTCCCCGCCGTCCCGCCATAGATACGCCTGGCCGATGCGGAAACGGAACATGTGCAGCCGCGGGAGCACCTCGATGACATCCATGCCTCCGGACCGTAGGCGGCCCGGAGGCATGTCGGGCGGATCTTCGCCGTGGGCGTAGCCCGGTGGCTGCTCAGCCAGCCCTGGATGCCGCGTAATTCCGCAGGAACAGGGCCTCCGTGAGCGAGAGCCGCTCCAGCTCCTCCGGGGAAACGCTCTCGTTGACCGCGTGAATCTGCGCCTCCGGCTCGCTCAGGCCGATCAGCAGGATCTCGGCCTCCGGGTAGAGCGTGGCCAGCGTGCTGCACAGCGGGATGGAGCCGCCCTGTCCCGCCGTCTGCATCTCCTCGCCCGGGTAGGCCGCCCGCATCGCCGCCGCCATCGCCGTGTACGCCGGGCTGGTGGTGTCGGCGCGGAACGGCTGGCCCTGGCCGACCTGTTCGACCGAGACCCGGGCGCCCCACGGCGCCTTAGCCTCCAGGTGGGCGGCGAGCAGCTTGGTGGCGGCGGCCGCATCGATGCCCGGCGGCACGCGCAGGCTGACCGATGCGCGCGCGGAGGCCTGGACGGATGGCGTGGCGCCGACGACCGGCGGGCAGTCGATGCCGAGGACCGTGACGGCCGGACGTGCCCAGACGCGGTCGGCGACCGTCCCCGAGCCGATCAGACCGACGCCGTCGAGAACTTTGGCGTCCTTGCGGAAGTCCTCCTCGGGGTACTGCAGGCCGTCCCAGTTCGCATCGGAGGCGAGCCCCTCGACCGTCGTCGAGCCGTCCTCGGCCCGGAGCGAGTCGAGGATGCGGATCAGCGCGGCGAGCGCATCGGGGGCGGCGCCGCCGAACTGGCCCGAGTGGAGGTTGCCTTCGAGCGTGTCCACCTGGAGTCGGACGTGCGTCATGCCGCGCAGCATGGCGGTGACCGTGGGCAGCCCGACCCGGAAGTTGCCCGTGTCGCCGATGACGATCGTGTCGGCGGCCAACAGCGCGGGGTGCGCCTCCGCGTACCGCTCGAGTCCGCCGGTGCCCTGCTCCTCGGAGCCCTCGGCGATGATCTTGACGCCCACCGGTATGCCGCCGTTCGCCCTGAGCGCGCGCAGCGCGGTGAGGTGCATGATCAGGCCGCCCTTGCAGTCGGCGGTGCCGCGCCCGTACCAGCGTCCGTCGCGCTCGGTCAGCGTGAACGGCGGGGAGAGCCAGGCGGACTCGTCGAGCGGCGGCTGCACGTCGTAGTGCGCATAGAGGAGGACGGTCGGCGCGCCCTCGGGGCCGGGCAGGTAGCCGTAGACGGACTGGGTGCCGTCCGGGGTGTCGAGCAGCGCGACGTCCTGGAAGCCTTCGGCGCGCAGCGCTGCCGCGACCCAGCTCGCCGCCGCCTCGCACTCGCTTCTGGGGAACTGCGCCGGGTCGGCGACCGACCGGAACGCGACCAGCTCGGTGAGCTCGGTCCTGGCGCGCGGCATCAGCGAGGCGACGGTTTCGGCGAGCGGGGCGAGCGCGGTCGGCTCCATGGGCACGCTCCTCGTGGGTGCGGTGTCGGGGTACGCGGTCTGCGTACTTCAGGTGTCCGTACACGGTGTCTGTGCGCGGCGTCCGTACGCGGTGTCCGCACACGGCGTCCGTACGTGGCCGCCGGGCGGGTAACGTACGGCGGTTGTGCTGCCGATCATCCCACAGCGGGCCGTGGTGACCATGAGCCGTAGGATGCCAGGCGACAGCCGGGCGCTTGCGACCCCGGCATGCGGACGCCAGGGCGAGCGGGAGCGGAAGCACAGGTGAGCAGCGAGAACGCAGGGCAGGACAGCGAGCCGGTCTGGGACGTGGTGGTGGTCGGGGCCGGTCCCGCGGGCGCCTCGGCGGCGTATGCCGCGGCCGTCGCCGGGCGCCGGGTTCTGCTGCTGGAGAAGGCGGAGCTGCCCCGGTACAAAACCTGCGGCGGCGGCATCATCGGTCCTTCGCGCGACGCGCTGCCGCCCGGCTTCGAACTCCCGCTGCGCGACCGGGTGCACGCTGTGACCTTCTCGCTGGACGGCCGGCTCGCCCGTACCCGGCGCTCCAAGTACATGCTCTTCGGGCTGATCAACCGGCCCGAGTTCGACCAGCGCCTGGTGACGGCGGCGGAGGACGCCGGGGCGCGGGTGCGCACGGGCGTGACCGTCTCCAGGGTCGAGCAGCACGGGCCCTCGGTGCCTGACCGGCGTACCGTCGCCGTGGTGCTGAGCGACGGCGAGATCGTGCTGGGGCGCGCGGTGGTCGGCGCCGACGGAAGCGCCAGCCGCATAGGTGCACACGTCGGGGTGAAGCTCGACCAGGTGGACCTCGGGCTGGAGGTGGAGATCCCGGTTCCGGCGACGGTCGCGGAGGACTGGGCGGGCCGGGCGCTCATCGACTGGGGGCCGATGCCGGGCAGTTACGGCTGGGTGTTCCCCAAGGGAGACACGCTGACGGTCGGGGTGATCTCGGCGCGCGGCAACGGCGGCAGGACCAAGCGCTACCTGGACGATTTCATCGCGCGGCTCGGTCTCGCCGGGTTCGAACCGAGCATCTCCTCCGGGCATCTGACGCGCTGCCGGGCCGCCGACTCGCCGCTGTCGCGCGGCCGGGTGCTGGTCTGCGGGGACGCGGCCGGACTGCTGGAGCCGTGGACCCGCGAGGGCATCTCGTTCGCGCTGCGCTCGGGGCGGCTCGCGGGGGAGTGGGCGGTACGGATCGCCGAGGCGCACGACGCGGTGGACGCCCGCCGCCAGGCGCTCAACTACGCCTTCGCGATCAAGGCGGGGCTGGGCGTGGAGATGGCGGTCGGGCGGCGCATGCTGCAGGTCTTCGAGCGCCGCCCCGGGCTGATGCACGCGGCGGTCACAAGCCTCAGGCCGGCGTGGCACCTGTTCGCGGAGATCACCCGTGGTCAGACCACGCTGGCCGAGATCGTACGGACGAGCAGGCTGGCCCGGCGGGCGCTGACCGTACTGGACCGCTCCTGAGCCGTTCTGGCCGCTCCCCGATCGAGGTCATCCTCGACGCCCACGCAGCCGGCGTCTTCCCCGTGCCCGATCTGCCCCCGCCCCCGAAGCGGTGCTGCGGGACGCCGAGCGCCTCCGTAAACAGCTGGACACCCGGCTGCCTGTCCCCGTCCTCGCCGAGGTCGTGGCCGCCTGGGCCGAACTCTTCGGCGTGATCAGCTTCGAGCTCTTCGGCCAGTTCAACCGCATGATCGACGCCCGCGACGCGTTCTTCGACCGAGCAGTCGCCCGGCTCGCCCGCGCCGTCGGGCTCACCGACGGCGAGGCCGGCCGGTAGGCCGACGCGGCGCCCGTCGGCCCGGCGAGCTACTCCGCGGGGAGTACGTGTGATCGCCACGCCCGGCTGACGCCGTACAAGGACGGCCCGGTCTAGCGTTGCCGGTATGACCGAGGCGAGGGACGAGACGCGGGGCGTGCGGGCGTGGCACTGGTGGCGGTCCCAGCCCGCGTCCCGCCGCCTGCCCTGGGTGTCCTCCCTCGCCGTGGCCGTCATCCAGATGGGCGGGACGAACTTCGCCGCGGAGAACCAGCCCGGCCGGGCGTCGCTGGACGTACTCGCCCGCCTGCTGCTGCTCGTCGGGCCGGTGCTGCTGCTCGTACGCCACCGGTACCCGCGGGTCGTGGTCTTCGGTGCCGCCGGCGCGGCGATGCTCTACCTCGGCGCCGGCTACCCGTACGGCCCGATCTTCCTCAGCGTGGCCATCGCCTGCTTCGCCGCCATCGTCGCGGGACACCGCTGGGCCGCCTGGTCGGCCGTGGGCATGCTCTGGGCCGGCCATGTGGTCATCGCCCACTGGCTCTACCGCTGGCTGCCCCCCGGCGACGACGGCCCCATGCCTTGGGAGCAGGAACTCGGCGGCGCCGCCTGGGTGGTGGCCGTCATCGCCGCCTCCGAGCTGGGACGGGTGCGCCGCGAGCAGATGCTGCGCGAGCGCGCGGAGCGCGAGGCGGCGGAGCGGCGGCGCCGCGACGAGGAGCGGCTGCGGATCGCCCGCGAGCTGCACGACGTCCTCGCGCACAGCATCTCCGTGATCAACGTCCAGGCGGGCGTCGGACTGGCCCTGATCGACCAGGACCCCGAGCAGGCCCGGACCGCGCTGACGACCATCAAGGCGGCCAGCAAGGAGGCGCTCGGCGAGGTCAGGCAGGTCCTCGACACCCTCCGCGCGCCCGGCGACGCACCGCGGTCGCCCGCGCCCGGCCTCGCCCGGCTGCCCGAGCTGACGGAGCAGGCGTCGGCCGCCGGCCTGGACGTGGAGGTAGCCGTCGAGGGCGTACCGACCGGCCTGCCGGCCGGTGCCGACCTCGCAGCCTTCCGCATCGTCCAGGAAGCCCTCACCAACGTCGTACGGCACTCGGCCGCCCGCACCGCGCGCGTGCTCCTGCGCTACGAGCCGCGGCAGTTGGAGATCCGGGTCGACGACGAAGGGCCCGCGGCCGAGCGCGGGGCCGAGGGCGGCGACGTGATCAGCGGTGGAGGCAGGGGCCTGGTCGGCATGCGGGAGCGGGCGGCCGCGCTGGGCGGCACGGTCGAGGCGGGGCCGCGCCCCGGCGGCGGTTTCCGGGTCCTGGCCCGGATCCCGCTCGGACCCCCGGGTACGGTGTCCGAGGCCCCCGGCGGGGCCCCGGAGAAGGAGGCGCCGTGATCCGCGTACTGCTCGCCGACGACCAGCTGCTGGTCCGCGCCGGGTTCCGCGCACTGCTCGACGCGCAGCCCGACGTCGAGGTCACCGGGGAGGCCGCGGACGGCGGACAGGCCCTCGACCTCGTCCGCGAACTGCGCCCTGACGTCGTGCTGATGGACATCCGGATGCCCCAGCTGGACGGCCTGGCGGCCACCCGCAGGATCACCGCGGACCCGGACCTGAAGAAGGTCAAGGTGGTCATGCTCACCACCTTCGAGCTGGACGAGTACGTCTTCGAGGCCATCCGCTCGGGTGCCTCCGGCTTCCTGGTCAAGGACACGGAACCGGACGAACTGCTGCGCGCCGTACGGGCCGTGGTCGGGGGCGACGCGCTGCTGTCGCCCGGGGTGACGCGCCGTCTGATCGCGGAGTTCGCGGCCCGCTCGAAGGAGCCGGCGGCCGCCGAGAGCCTCAGCGAGCTGACCGAGCGGGAGCGGGAGGTCATGGCCCTGGTCGGGATCGGCCTGTCCAACGAGGAGATCGCCCGCCGGCTGGTGCTCAGCCCGCTGACCGCCAAGACGCACGTCAGTCGGGCCATGGTCAAACTGGGCGCCCGCGACCGGGCCCAACTGGTCGTCCTGGCCTACGAGTCGGGGCTCGTCCGCCCCGGCTGGCTCGGCTGAGCACAGCGCGCGGCCCGGGGGCGCGGCCGCGAGCGCGGCCCGGACCGTGGGACGGAGCGCGGCACGTATCGGCGCGGGGGCCGCAGTCCACCACCCCTGTCGGCGGACTGCGGGCCCGGCCCGGACCTTCGCGCGGACCTCTGAGAGGCCCCGCTCCCGGCTCAGTCGTGGATCCTGACCCGCTCGGCGTCGGCCTTCTCCTGGACGGACTTCGCCACCACGATGGTGTGCTGCCGGGGGCGCCGCGTCCGCAGCCCGCTGAGCGTGATCAGCAGCCCCGCGAGGGCTGTCGCCGTGACCACGGCCAAGCCGGGCCGGAAGCTGTCGAGCACCTCCTGCGGGGATCCGCTCTCCGCGCCGGCCGCCGTGACCACCGCGGTGACGATGGCCAGGAATATCGCGCCGCCGACCTGGAACGAGGTGTTCAGCAGGCCGGAGACCATACCCTGCTCATGGTCCTCAACTCCGTTCGTCGCCTGGATGTTGAGCGAGGGGAAGGTCAGTGCGCACGCCGCGCCGAGGAGCAGCATCGACGGCAGGATCACCGCCGCGTACTGCGCGGTCAGGCTCACCCGGAGGAAGAGCGCGTAGCCGACGACGAGCAGGGCGAACCCGACGGCGATGACCCGCGGGGTGCCGAACCGGTCGACGATCCCGCCGATCTTGGTGGAGGACAGGGCGACCAGCACACCGGCGGGCAGGAACGCGAGCGCGGTCTGCAGTGCCGACCAGCCCAGCAGCGACTGCATGTACTGAGTCACCAGGAACTGGAAGCCGATATAGGAGCCGAAGAAGGTGGCTATGCCGAGGTTGGCCCGGATCTGGTTCCCGGAGCGCAGCACCCCGAGCCGTATCAGCGGGTGCGCCGTGCGCTGCTCGATGCGGACGAAGACGGCGAGCAGTGCGGCGACGGCGAGGAAGGACAGCAGCGTACGGGGTGCGACCCAGCCGGTCTCGGGTGCCTGGACGACGGTGAAGACGAGCAGCAGCATCGCCGCCGTGCCGGTGAGGGCGCCGGGAACGTCGTAACTGCGGCCGTCGGACTCCCGGGCGCTGCGCGGGAGCAGCCGGAGGCCCGCCAGCAGCGCGAGCAGCGCGATCGGTGCGGGCAGCAGCATCGTCCAGCGCCAGCTCAGTTCGGTGAGCAGCCCGGAGAGCACCAGGCCCATGGAGAAGCCGGTGGCGGCGCAGGTGGTGTAGATGCTCAGGGCGCGGTTGCGCACCGGTCCCTCGGCGAAGGTCGTGGTGATGATCGAGAGGCCGGCAGGCGCGGTGAAGGCGGCGCTGAGGCCCTTGATGAAACGGCTGGCGATCAGCAGCGGGCCGGAGTCGACGAGGCCGCCGAGCAGGGACGCGGCCGCGAAGACGCCGAGGGCCACGAGGAAGACGCGGCGGCGGCCCAGCAGGTCGGCCGCCCGGCCGCCGAGCAGCAGCAGTCCGCCGTAACCGAGGATGTAGCCGCTGACGACCCACTGGAGGGCTGCGGTGGACAGGTCGAGGTCGTCGGCGATGGACGGCAGGGCGACGCCCACCATCGAGACGTCGAGGGCGTCGAGGAACATCGCCGCGCAGAGCACGAGCAGAGTGCCCCACAGGCGCGGGCTCCAGTGCGTCTGCGAGGAGGGGACGTCGGTCGGAGTGGTCATGCGCAGCAGACTACATGCACACGCATTGAGTGCAAGCGCATTTAATTCCGATGCAACAAAGCCGGATTTTCTGGTACCGTACGCCCATGGCTGCCAAGAAGGCCGAGCGCGTGATCGTGGAGGAGTGGCGGGACATCCTCGCCACCCATGCCCGTATCGTCTGTGCACTCGACCGCGAGCTGCACGAACACGGCATCGGCGCCAGTGACTTCGAGGTTCTCGACATCCTCGCCGAGGGCTGCCCGGCGGACGGCGGGCCCGCCTACCGGGTCCAGGAGCTTGCCGACCGCGTCCACCTCAGCCAGAGCGCGCTCTCCCGCCTCATCGGCCGGCTCGAGAAGGACGGCCTCGTCGAGCGCGTGATGTGCAGCGAGGACCGCCGGGGCGTAAAGGTCCTTCTCACGGACGCCGGCCGCGCGCGCCACGCCGAGGTGCTGCCGCTGCAGCGCGCCGTGCTGGCCAGGGCGCTCGCCGGACGGGCCGGTGCGGCGGCGACGGAGGCCTAGCCCAGGCCTGGCCCAGGCCCAGCCCCAGGCCTAACCCTCTGTGGAATCGGGCACCTTGGGCTGTTTGCGGCGTACGTAGAGCTGCTTGCGCACGCGCGCCACGACCGCGCCGTCCTCGCCCACGATCTCGCATCCGAACCACGGCAGCGCCCTGCCGCCGTCGGCCGTCTCCCGGCGGATCTCCTCCAGCTGGTCCTCGGACAGCTTGAACTCGGCGAACACGTCACCGCGCCCCGGCGCCACGAACTCGATCTCCCCGGCCTTGTCCCAGACCACGTAGTCCCGGCCGAGGCTGTTCATGGTGAGCAGCATCCAGAACGGGTCGCTCATCGCGAACAGCGAGCCGCCGAAGTGCGTGCCGACGTAGTTGCGGTTGAAGGGGCCGAGCCGCAGCCGGACCCGCGCGCTGCTCCAGTCGTCCGCGATCTCCAGCACCCGCACCCCGGAGAAGAGGTAGGGCGGCCACCAGTTCATGGCGCGGCGCAGCCGCGCGGGGGTGAACGACCGGCGACGGGACATGCGGCCAAGCTAACACGGTGCGTTACCTGCCAGTAATGCCAGCCTGATGCCAGCTTCAGCTGAAGACGACCGCCGACGTGTCCCGCCACAGCCGCGCCGGCCCGGCGTCGCCGTTGACGTCCAGGTCCTCGTACGGCAGCCGGTTCCACAGGGCGAGGTAGACGTCGGCGGCCGGCCCGGAGATCTCGCAGTCCGCGGGCCCCGCGTCCGTCCGCTCCGTACGGGGCGGGCCGTCCGACAGCCGTACGGTCCACACGCCCGCCGCGTCCGCCCGGTCGGTCGTCCGTACACGAAGCGTGCACGGCGTGGCGCTGCGCACCCGGCTGCGCTCGCGCGCGTGGAAGCCCGAGAGCAGCTCGTCGATCCCGTCGAGCGCGAAGCCGGTGGCGATGTCCGTCGCCATGCCCCCGGCCTTGCCCCCGAGCGCGGCCTCGGCGTCCACCCGGTGCACGGTGGTCTCGTGAGCCTGCCGCCTCGCCCAGAAGGCGAGCGGTGACGGCGCGGGCAGGAAGGCCCAGCACTCCAGGTCGTCGGGCGCGGTCAGCAGGGTGTCCACCAGGGTCCGGTGGCCGTCGCGGAACCACTCCAGCAGCGCGGCGCCGTCCAGTTCGGGTTCGGGGTCGGGCCGCCGCGGCCGGGTCAGGCCCTGGGCGACGAGGACCGTCCCCCACCGGTGCACCGTCCCCGTGTGCCGGAGGAGGTCCCGTACCCGCCAGCCCGGGCAGGTGGGCACCTCCGCGTCCGTACCGGCCCGTTCTGCCGCGTCCGCCAGCAACGAACCCTCCGCGCGCAGGACTTCGATGAGCTTCGCCGTCTCCATACGGCGGATGCTATCCGCGAGCCCCCGCGGTGCGCGCGCCGTACGCGACCAGTGCCGCCACGCCCGCGAGCACAGCGACCGTAGTGAGGGCGGTGGGCAGCGAGAACCAGTCGGCGAGGAAGCCGATGGCGGGCGGGCCGAGCAGCATGCCGCCGTAGCCGAGCGTGGAGGCGGCGGCCACCCCTTGGGGTCCGGCCAGGGCACCCGCCCGGCCGATGGCCACGGGGAAGATGTTGGCGAGGCCGAGGCCGGTGACGGCGAATCCCGCGAGCGCGAGCCAGACCGTCGGGGCGAGCGCGCCGAGCAGCATGCCCGCCGCGGCTGTCGCGCCGCCCGCGACCAGCGCCCGCGTCTGGCCGAGGCGTTCGAGAAGCGCTGTCCCGGTCAGCCGGCCGACGGTCATCATGAGGGCGAAGACGGAGTAGCCCGCGGCGGCGACGCCCGGGTGCGCGCCGAGGTCCTGCTGGAGGTGCAGCGCGCCCCAGTCGGCGAGCGCCCCCTCCCCGTACGCCGTGCACAGGGCGATCACACCGAAGACGGCGACCAGTCGGCGGGTACGACCCGCCAGGCGGACCCCGGGGGCCGGGGTCTGCCCCTGCGGTTCCGCCCGTGCGGGAACGGGACCCTGCGGTTCCGCCCGCGCGGGAACGGGCCCCTGCGGTTCCGCCCGCGCGGGAACGGGTCCCGGCGCCGGGTGGGCGAGCAGCGCACGACCCGCTGCTCCGGCGACGAGCAGCCCCGCGGCGGTGAGCAGCAGCAGGTGGCGGGCCGGGGAGAGGGAGCCCGCCAGCAGTCCGCCGAGCCCCGCGCCGAGCATGCCGCCAAGGCTGAACGCCGCGTGGAAGCCGGGCATGACAGGTCGCCGCAGAGCGGCGACGAGGTCGACGGCCGCGCTGTTCATCGCCACGTTGAGGGCGCCGTACGCCGCGCCGAACACCAGCAGCACGAGGCCGAGCGCGAGCGCCGAGGAGGTGAGCGGGGGCAGCGCGATGCTCAGCGAGAGCAGCACGCCGGTGGCGACGGTGACGGGGTGGCTGCCGAGGCGGCCGCACAGCCGTCCGGTGACCATCATGGTCGCCACCGCGCCCGCCGACACGCCCAGCAGGGCGAGTCCGAGATCGCCCGCGGAGGCGCCGGTCTGCTCCTTGATCGCAGGGATGCGCACCACCCAGCCGGCGAAGAGAAAGCCGTCGAGGGCGAAGAACGCGGTCAGGGCGGTACGGAGGCGGATCAGGGCGGGGTCCGCGACCGTGTCGCGCCGTCCCCCCGGAAAGGCCGTCCGTGTTTTGTTTAGGCTCGGCACAAAGTCAGAATAGGGGTGTGACCCAGACTCGGACAACACGGCTGGAGAGAGGCCGCAGCGCCCTCGGCCCTGCCCTGGAGCTCGTACACACCGGCCGGGCGCCGACGCGCGCCGTGCTGACGGCGGAGCTGGGCGTGACCCGCGCCACCGCGGGCGCCGTCGCCGCCGAACTCGAGCAGCTCGGGCTGATCGAGGTCGACTCGCGGCCGGGGGCCGCCGCCGGATCACAGGGCCGGCCCTCCCACCGGCTGGCCATCGACCCCGCGGGGCCCGTCGTGCTCGCCGCGCAGGTGCACGCCGACGGCTTCCGCGCCGCGCTCGTCGGCCTCGGCGGCCGGATCGTCGCCACGGCGCCCGGCTGCATGACCGTGCCTGCCGACCCCGTGCACGTCCTGGCCGCGGTCGTGGACGCCGGGGCGGAATTGCTGCGCGACAGCGGTCGGCGCTGCCTCGGCGCCGGTCTCGCCGTCCCCTCGGCGGTCGCCGAGCCCGATGGCACCGCGCTCAACCCGCTGCACCTGGCCTGGCCCGCGGGCGCTCCGGTCCGCGAGATCTTCGGCGAACGCGTAGGGGAGGCGGGCGTGTTCGGGCCGTCCGGCGCCGTGCGTACCGCCTTCACCGGCAACGACGTCAACCTCGCCGCTCTCGCCGAGCACCGGCACGGCGCAGGACGCGGCGCGCGCGACCTGCTGTGCGTGGCGACCGGGCACCGCGGCGTCGGCGGCGCGCTCGTCCTCGACGGGCGGCTGCACACCGGCAGTTCCGGCCTTGCCCTCGAAGTCGGCCATCTCACGGTCAACCCGGAGGGCCGGCCCTGCCACTGCGGCAGCCGCGGCTGCCTCGACGTCGAGGCGGACCCGCTCGCCTTCCTCACGGCGGCGGGGCGCGAGCCGGGCCCGGAGGTGTCGCTGCTCCAGCAGGCCAGGGACCTGCTCCGCACGGAGTACGACGACGCCGGCGTACGGGGCGCGACCGAGACGCTGATCGACCGGCTCGGCCTCGGCCTGGCCGGGCTCGTGAACATTCTCAACCCGGACCGGATCATCCTCGGCGGGCTCCACCGCGAGCTCCTCGAGGCCCATCCGGAGCGGCTGCGCGCGGTCGTCGCCGACCGCAGCCTGTGGGGGAGGAGCGGCGGCGTGCCGATCCTGCCGTGCACGCTCGACCACAACAGCCTGGTCGGCGCGGCGGAACTGGCCTGGCAGCCGGTGCTCGACGATCCGCTGGCGGCGCTGGCGAACTAGCGGACTGGCGCTGTGCGCGGGGGCGGTTCGTGGGTCGGGGCCGGGGTGGTTCAGCGCCGCTCGTACTCCCGCGGGAGCAGTTCATGTGACGACCCGTGTACGACGACGCACTCCTCGCCCCGAACGACTCTCGGTAGCAGACGCATTGCTACCGAGGAGCTGAGATGAACACCCTGGCATACGGCGGGCCCGGCCCGTGGATTCTGTTCTTCCCGCTGTTCTGGGCGGCCGCCGTGGCAGGCGCCGTCATCGTGCTGCGCCGCACCGTCTGGCGCGGCCGCGGGCGCGGCCCGTGGCAGAACCGGCCCGTCCGGGACGACAACTCGCCCCTGGCCGTGCTGGGCCGCCGCTTCGCGTCCGGCGAGATCGACGAGGACGAGTACTGGCGCCGGCTCTCCGTCCTGGACGAGGAGTTCGGCCGCGGCAAGGGCGGTGCGGCATGACCGCCCCCGCTGCCCGCGTCGTGGACGCCGTGAAGATCTACGGCGCGGGGGACACGCAGGTACGGGCTCTGGACGGGGTGACCGTCGACTTCCCCGTCGGCCGGTTCACCGCGATCATGGGCCCGTCCGGTTCCGGCAAATCCACGCTCATGCACTGCGCGGCCGGGCTCGACACCCTCACCTCCGGTGCCGCCTTCATCGGCGGCACCGCCCTGAGCGAACTCGACGACCGCGAGCTCACCTTGCTCCGCCGCGACCGCATCGGCTTCGTCTTCCAGGCCTACAACCTCGTACCGACGCTGACCGTCGCCGAGAACATCACCCTCCCGCAGGACCTCGCCGGGCGGCGCGGCGAGACCGAGTGGACCGACGCCCTCATCGATGTCGTCGGGCTGCGGAAGCGACTGCACCACCGGCCCAGCGAGCTGTCCGGCGGCCAGCAGCAGCGCGTCGCTGTCGCCCGCGCCTTCGCGGGGCGGCCCGAGGTCGTCTTCGCCGACGAGCCGACCGGCAACCTCGACTCGCGATCGGGCGAGGAGGTGCTGCGGCTCCTCGGCCGGACCGTACGGGAGATGGACCGCACGGTCGTCATGGTGACCCACGACCCCGTGGCCGCGGCCCACGCCGACGAGGTCCTCTTCCTCGCCGACGGCCGGCTCGTCGACCGGATGGCCACGCCCACGGCGGAGCGCGTGCTGGACCGGCTCAAGGCGTTCGACCAGCACTCCGGACAGGTGAAGGAGCCCGTGACATGAGTGCCGCCCGCGCCTCACTGCGCATCAGCCTGGCCTCGCTGCGCGCCCACAAGCGCCGCTTCGCCGGCACGTTCCTCGCCGTCCTGCTCGGCGTCGCCTTCCTCGGCGGCACCCTGGTCATGGGCGACACGCTCCGCGCCAGCTTCGACACCATGTTCGGCAACGCCGCGCGCGGCACGGACGCGGTCGTGCGCAGCGCGGACGTCATCACCGTCCCCGGCGAGGGCCAGGGCACCCGGCAGCCCGTCGCGGCCTCTCTCGCCGAGGACATCGCGAAGGTGCCCGGCGTCGCTGCTGCGGTGCCGGGCGTGCAGGGCGCGGGCCAGCTCGTGGGCAGCGACGGCGAGCCGGTCGGCGGCCAGGGACCGCCCACCTTCGCGGGCAACTGGATCGACGACCGGCAGCTCAACCCGTACCGGCTGGCCGAGGGCCGGGCGCCGGATGCGCCCGGTGAGGTCGTGATCAACCGGGGCGCCGCGAAGGCGGGCGGCCTGGAGATCGGCGACCGGACCGTGCTGCGCACCCCGGACCCGGTGCGGGTGACCATCGTCGGTCTCGCGACCTTCGGCGGAGGGGACGGCATGGGCCAGGTGACCTTCACCGGGATGACCATGGCCGACGCCGAGAAGTACCTCGTCCCGAAGCCCGGCGAGGCGGCGAGCATCCTGGTGCGCGCCGGTCCCGGCACCGGCCAGGAGGAGGTCGTCGACGCGATCGGGACCGTGCTGCCCAGGGACGTTGAGGCCATCACGGGCCAGGAGTCGACCGAGGAGAACCTCGACCTGGTGACCGGCCAGTTCCTGACCCTCTTCACCACTCTGCTGCTGGTCTTCGCCGGAATCGCGCTCCTGGTCGCGACCTTCAGCATCCACAACACCTTCGCGATCGTCGTAGCCCAGCGCACCCGCGAGAACGCCCTGCTGCGGGCGCTCGGTGCCTCGCGCCGCCAGGTCGTCGGCTCGACCCTGACCGAGGCCGCGGCCGTCGCGGTCGCCGCCTCCCTGGCCGGGCTGCTCGGGGGCATTGGCATCGCGGCGGGGCTGCAGGCGCTCTTCCCCGCGGTCGGATTCCCCTTCCCCGAAGGCGACCTGGTGATCAGCGGGCTCTCGCTCCTGCTGCCGCTCGTGGTGGGTGTCGTGGTCTGCATCGGCTCCGCGCTGCTGCCCGCCGTCCGGGCGGGCCGGTCGGCTCCGCTGGCGGCCCTGCGCGAGACGGCCGTCGACCTCCCCCGGCTAACGCTGGGTGGGGGTACCCCCAGCGGTAGCTGGGGGAGTGCCCCCACCGGCGCCTCACGGACCCGGGCGGTTGCGGGCGCGGCGGCCCTCGTCCTGGGCATCGCCGTGACCGTGTTCGCGGTGGCCTCGGGCCCGTCGGTCCTGGGGACCGCGGCCGGAGGGGTGCTCACCCTCGGCGCGTTCGTCGTCCTCGGCCCGGTCACGTCCTCGTACGCCGTACGGGTTCTGGGCGCGCCGCTCGCCCGGCTGCGCGGCGTCAACGGGGCCCTGGCCGTGCGCAACGCCCTGCGCAGCCCGAAGCGTACGGCGGCCACCGCCACCGCCCTGATGATCGGGGTCGCCGTGGTGTCCCTGTTCACCGTCTTCGGCGCCTCGCTGAAGGCGACGATGGACCAGACCGTCAACCGGGCCTTCGCGGGCGATGTCGCCGTGAGCGCCCCGGCGTTCGGGGCCGGGGGCAGCGGGCTCAGCGCGAAGCTCGCCCCCGCCCTGGCGGAACTCCCCGAGGTGGACACGGCGGTCGGTCTGGGCCGCGGCGTGGCCGAGGTCGACGGCGGCGGGCGGCAGTTGACGGTCACCGACCCGGCAGCCCTCGCGCGCGTGCTCGACCTCGGCTCGGTTGACGGCTCACTGAACGGCCTCGGCCGCACCGGTCTCGCCGTCTCCGAGGACGAGGCGGACAAGCGCGGCTGGAAGCCCGGCAGCACCGCACAGCTGTCCTTCAGCGACGGCGCACGGCAGACGTTCACCGTGCGGGCCGTCTACGGGCAGGCCGACCTGGCGGGCGACTACCTCGTCACCCGCGAGGCCTGGGCCCCGCACCGGGTGCAGGACTCCGACACACTCGTCGCCGTCGGCTTCAAGGACGGCGTGCTCGCGGCCGACGGGAAGGCGGCCGTCGAGAAGACCGCCGGCGCGTACGGCAACCCGGAGGTGCAGACCCGCGGCGAGTACGCCGAATCCTCGGCGGGCGGCGTCGACATGATGCTCACGCTCGTCTACGCCCTGCTCGCGCTGGCCGTCGTCATCGCCCTGCTCGGCATCGCCAACACTCTCACCCTCGCCGTCCACGAGCGGACCCGCGAACTGGGCCTGCTGCGCGCCGTCGGACAGACCCGCGCACAGCTGCGCGCCATGGTGCGCTGGGAGTCGGTGCTGGTGGCGGCGTTCGGCACGGTGGGCGGTCTCGCGCTGGGCGGCTTCCTCGGCTGGGCACTGGTACGGGCCTCCGACAGCGCGGGGACCAGCGCCTTCGCGGTGCCGCCGGTGCAGCTCGCCGTAGTGGCCCTGGTGGGTCTCGCGGCCGGTGCGGTCGCGGGCTGGCGCCCG
Source organism: Streptomyces sp. 7N604 (assembly GCF_052245475.1). Classification (NCBI taxonomy): domain Bacteria; kingdom Bacillati; phylum Actinomycetota; class Actinomycetes; order Kitasatosporales; family Streptomycetaceae; genus Streptomyces; species Streptomyces sp. 7N604. Next base: position 27,853 of record NZ_JBQQBX010000038.1, read on the forward strand.
GCGCGCAGGGCGGCGCGGCTCGACGTGCTGCAGGCCGTCGCCACCGAATGACAGGCCCGGCGCGTGGCACCGAAGGGCCCGGTCACCCCACGACGGTCGGCCGGGCCCTTGCCGTGGCGGGTTCCCGCTCCCGGGGCTGCTCGCGACGTACGGGCGCGGCGGGAACGGGATCGACGGCAACGGGATCGACGGCAACGGCGTCGACCGGGCCGCGGGCCGCGGCGGGCGCGGGTGTGCGCACCGGGTGCGGCGAGCGGGAGGGCACCGGTGTGGGGAGGGCGACGGACGTCTGTGCGACGGCAGGGGTGGACGTCTGCGCGACGGCAGGCGCGGACGTCTGCGCGACAGGGGCGGACGCCTGCAGCGTGAACCAGACGACCTTTCCGCCCTCGTCGTGCGGCCGTACGCCCCAGCTCTCGCTCACCGACGCGACCAGGGTCAGGCCCCTGCCGCCGACGTCGGCCGACTCGGCGCGGCGCAGGCTCGGCACCCGGGGATCGCTGTCGCGCACGGAGACGGTCAACCGGTCCAGAAAGAGATCGATCTCGACGCGGCACTGCTTGTCCGGCTCGGCGTGCCGGTGGACGTTGGTGAGAAGCTCGGTGACCCCCAGCGCCGCCGAATCGATCAAGGGATCGAGATGCCAGTAGCGCAGCTGCGCCGAGACGATCCTGCGGACCTGGCCGATCCGCGACGGCAGGGCCTGGAGCTCCACCGTGCAGTGCCTGCTTGGCTTGCTGATCACGGCCGACTCCCTGATGAGGCTCGGAAGACAGAACGCACCCAACAGTGCTGACCGCAGTGCCGGCTGCTGTGTCCGGCGGCCGGTTCGAAGCGTAACCGCCGGTGAACCCTCAGTTACGTCACTCCAGAGTGAACCCGGCTGGGCGCATGCGCAACTCGTGCAACCACAGAAACTTCAGAAACCGTGGTAACTGCGGCAACCGGCCTGGCGGTTCGGGACAGCGGCACCGGCGTCAGGTGCGTGCCGCGCGCCCGCCGGCCGTCCGGACCGCATCGAGGAACTTCCGGACCCAGGGCCGGCCGGACGCGCCGGGGGAGGGGGCGCTCGCGGGGTCGCTCTCGCCCGGCGTGAGGAGATAGCGGGTGCCGTTGACGGTGGCCAGCGCCCCGTCGCGGCCCGCGAACCAGGGCTTGCCCGCCCGCACCAGATGGACCGGCGCGCTGTCGATCTCGCTGCCGTAGCTGGTCAGCAGCGTCAGCCTGCCGTCCCGGATCTGCACCTGGCCGGCGCGGGTGAGCGAGCGCAGCCCGTGCTCGATCCGCACCCCGGTCGCCGTGAACTCCGGCTCTGCCATGCTGCACCGCCCCCTCGACGGGAATCCCACCGGCTGACTGCTGCGGCCACGCCGCCATTGTCCTCCTGCTGCGCAGTGTGCCCGTGGTCGGTCCCGGGCACCAGTGCGCCCTTATGATCGAAATGACCGGGCAGCACCGTCCGGGCGCAGGTCAAGAGCGGATCAAGACGTGTGCAGGACCAGATGCAGGACCGGACCCAGGTCCGTATCAGGACACCTAAGGAGCGGCGCCGGTGAGCACCATCGAGCGGCAGCAGGCCGGCGGCGCGGCCGCGACCATCGACGTGGACCGCACCGATCCCGAGTACCGGGCGTGGCTGAAGGAAGCCGTCCGCAAGGTCCAGGCCGACGCCAACCGCTCCGCCGACACCCACCTGCTGCTCTTCCCGCTGCCCGAGGAGTGGGGCATCGACCTGTACCTCAAGGACGAGTCCACCCACCCGACCGGCAGCCTCAAGCACCGGCTGGCCCGCTCGCTCTTCCTCTACGGGCTGTGCAACGGCTGGATCCGGCCCGGCAGGCCGGTCATCGAAGCCTCCAGTGGCTCGACCGCCGTCTCCGAGGCGTACTTCGCGAAGCTCATCGGGGTGCCCTTCATCGCGGTGATGCCGCGCACGACCAGCCGCGAGAAGACCCGCCTGATCGAGTTCCACGGTGGCCGGTGTCATCTGGTGGACGACCCGCGGACGGTGTACGAGGTCTCGGCTCAGCTGGCCGCCGACACCGGGGGCCACTACATGGACCAGTTCACGTACGCCGAGCGGGCAACGGACTGGCGCGGCAACAACAACATCGCCGAGTCGATCTACCAGCAGCTGCGCTTGGAGCGCTATCCGGAGCCCGCGTGGATCGTCGCCACGGCGGGCACCGGCGGCACCTCCGCGACCATCGCGCGCTATGTGCACTACACGCAGTACGACACCCTCGTCTGCGTGCCGGACCCGGAGAACTCCTGTTTCTTCGAGGGCTGGACGACCGGGAACCCGGACGTCTCCAGCGACTGCGGATCGCGCATAGAGGGCATCGGGCGCCCGCGCATGGAGCCGAGCTTCGTGCCCGGTGCGATCGACCGGATGATGAAGGTTCCGGACGCGGCCAGCGTCGCCGCCGTACGGGCCCTGGAGCGGGCCATCGGCCGCAAGGCGGGCGGCTCCACCGGTACCGGGCTGTGGAGCGCGCTCAAGATCGTCGCGGAGATGGTGGCCGCGGGGCGCACGGGCAGCGTCGTGACCCTGATCTGCGACCCCGGCGACCGCTACCTCGACAAGTACTACTCCGACGCCTGGCTCGAAGAGCAGGGCCTGGACATCACGCCGTACGCCGCGGCGATCGATGCCTTCCTGACGACCGGCACGTGGCCGGATTGAGCCCCATGACCAGGCCGGACTACCGGGCCGGGCCGGGGCCGGGCGGGGCCGCGGCGAGTCGTCGGTCCAGGGAGCGGACCGCGCCGCGGAAGGCGTGTCCGATGCCGGGACGGGCGAGCCGGACCGCGGCGCGCAGCAGGGCCGTCCCGTCCACGGCGAAGGTGTACTGCACCCGGGTGCCGGTGCGGGAGGGCGTCAGCCGCCACTCCTCCAACAGGGCCCGCAGACCAGGGGCGTTGGTCCGGTCGATCCGGTAGGCATAGCGCTCCGCCGGGTCGGCCGCCACGATCGTCTCGAGGAAACGGGTACCGCCCCTGAGGCGGATCTCGCGGCCCCTGCCGTCCTCGGTCGGCCGGGCGTAGGTCACCGCGCCGTACCACTCGGGCCAGCCCGAAACGTCGGACAGCTCCCGGAAGACGGCCTCCGGCGGGGCGGCCGCATCCGTGGTGAACACCAGCCGCAGCGGGGCGGACGCGACGAAGTCGAGCGTGACGGGGCGAAGCGGGTGCGCCACAGGCTCACACCTCCGGGGGGAGTCGGCCGGCGTCGAAAACACCCTAGCTAACGCACCGTCAGATGTCTGCGGCCGCTTCGACTTCCGCCTCCCCCGCGACCACCAGCTGCGCGAGATGCTCCTTGATCTCCTCCCGGGCCTCGCTCGGCAGCCCGCCGTCGGTCACCAGCGCGTCCACCTGGTCCAGCGAGGCGAACGAACTGAGCCCCACCGTCCCCCACTTGGTGTGGTCGGCGACCACCACGACCCGCCGCGCCGACCGCACGAACTGCCGGTTCGTCTCCGCCTCGGCCAGATTCGGTGTCGAGAGCCCGGCCTCCACCGATATGCCGTGCACGCCCAGGAACAGCACGTCGAAGTGGAGCGAGCGGATCGCCTGGTCCGCGACCGGTCCGACCAGCGAGTCCGACGGCGTACGCACCCCGCCCGTCAGCACCACCGTGGCCGACCCGGGCCCGTGCACCTTGCCGCCGCGCGCGGCCGCCCGCTGCGCCGTGTGAAAGACATCCGCCACCCGCACCGAGTTCGTCACCACCGTCAGATCCGGCACATCGATCAGATGGTGCGCCAGTGCGAACGTCGTCGTGCCGCCCGACAGCGCGATCGCGCTGCCCGGCGCCACCATCGGCGCCGCGGCCCGCGCGATGTCCTCCTTCGCCGTCAGCTCCAGGCTGGACTTCACCTCGAAACCCGGCTCGTGGGTGCTCGCCTCGGCGACCGGCACCGCCCCGCCGTGCACCTTCTCGATCAGGCCCTGCCGTGCCAGCGCGTCCAGATCCCGACGAACCGTCATGTCCGACACCCTGAGCTTGCGGGTCAGCTCGTTGACCCGCACCCCGCCCCGGCGCCTGACCTCGTCGAGGATCAGGGCCCGCCGCTGCTCCGCGAGGAGATTCTGGTTGTCGTTCACCCCGGCCCGTCCCTTCCGCCGACTGATCACCCCGGCCGTCCGCGTTCATCCTCCCACGCACGGGTGACAACCGGCCTGGCGCGCATCCGGCTGCGCTGGCAGGATCCTTGGGCGGGACATGTACGGATCGGGGGATCGGGGGATGCGATGGCGTCGGCCATGCAGCCGGGCACGGATGCGACGACGGGGGAGGCCACGGCACCCCGGGACGACGGGCCGCCACTGGCCCTCGAACTCCTGGTGCACGGGGTCGGCGGCACCACGCCGCAGGAGATGCTCGACGACCCCGGCACCGTCCGCGTCGGCGGGGACGAGACGGCGGGCATCCACCGGCGCCGCGAGGACGCCGACGCCGAATCCCGGCCCGCGGACTACCTCGACCGGCCCGTCCCCGAGGCGTACTCCTGGTGCAACCTGACCTCGGGCAACGGCGCCCGTGCCCTGTGGCTGGTCCTGCTGCCCTTCATGGTCGCCAACCTCGCCCACTGGATGCGGCCCGCCGCATCCGGCCGCGGCACCGCCGTACGGACGTACGGCGTGCTGGTGCGGCTGGTCTCCCTCAGCCTCACCGTGCTGCTGGTCGCCGCCGCCTGCGAGGTCGCGCTCGACCTGATCGCCTGGCAGTGCGCCGGCTCTGCGCCCTGCGCCCGCGGCAGGTCCTGGCTCGGGTTCCTCTCCCCGGAGCCGGGATCCCCCATGGCGGAGGCCAGGGGAGGCTGGTGGAGCGAGCCCGGCCGCAGGCTGGCCCTCGCCGCGGTCGTGCCCGCCGCCCTCAACGGCCTGTTGTGGTGGCTCTCGCACCGCACCTGGAGCGCGTACGAGTCGCAGCCGCCGCTGCGCCGCCCGGTCGGCGAGGAGGACCCCGAGGCCGGGGCCCGCCCCGCCCTGTGCCTGCCCGGCTTCTGGTACGGCCGCAGGTTCGTGGCCCGGCTGCGCGCCGCCCACACCGCGGCGGGATTCCTGACCGTCGCCGCCGCTCTCGCCGCTGCCGCCACCCGCTTCGACCGCAAGCCCGGCGGCAGCGCCTGGCTGGACGCGGTCGGCTGGGGGCTCGAGGTCACGCTGGTGGCCTCCGGGGCCTTCGTGGTGTGGGTGGTGTGCAGCAGGGGCCGCAGCGAGACCGAGCCGGACGACCGGATCGACCGGGCCGTCGTACGCGCCCTGCCCGGTACGGCCCTCGCCGTGCTCGGTGTCGCCGTGCTGCACGCCGCCTGGTCGCGCCCCGGCTGGGCCTCGAACGGGGTGCTGCCGGGCGACGAGACCTTCCGTGTGATCGCCCTCGTCCAGGGCACCCTGGTCGTCGCGATCGCCGCCACCGCCTGGTGGCTGCGGCGCTCCGCAGCGGACGACCGCGCCGCGCTGCACGGCCTCGGCGGAGCCGCGGTCGCGATGCTCGCCTGCGCGCTCGGCGGTCTGATGTCCGGCGGAGTGGCCCAGCGGGTCGCGGACTGGCTGGACGGCCCCGGCACGCCCGGCATGGGCGACGGGCCGATCGTCGGCCCGCCGGTCGTGCTCTCCTGGCAGGCCGCCGTCATTCCGGTGCCGCTGCTCGTCCTCGCCGCCCTGGCGGGCTACTTCGCGGGGAAGACCTGGCGGGTCTCACGCCGGATGGCCGTCGAGGTACGGGCGAGCCACCCGGGCGAGCCGGAGGACACCTCGCGCACCCGCGCCATCGCCCGCACCCTCGCCGCGGCCGAACTCACCGACCGCGCCCCCTGGTTCGTCGGCACCACCGCCGCCGTCACGCTCCTGCTCGGCGGCGGGGCGGTCCTCGGATCCTGGGCCACGGGGGAGGTGCCGGGAGAGGCGGCGGAGGGCACCACGGGCCTGGTCGCCGCGAGCGCACAGACCGCCCAGGCGCTCGGATCCTGGCTGGTCGGCGTGGGGTTCATACTGCTCATCACCATGGGAAGGCGCGCCTACCGCGACCCCGCCGCCCGCCGCACCATCGGCATCCTGTGGGACGTCGGCACCTTCTGGCCGCGCGCGGCGCACCCCTTCGCGCCCCCCTGTTACGCCGAGCGCGCCGTCCCCGACCTGACCTGGCGGATGGCCACCTGGACGGAGAACACAGGCGGCCGGCTGGTGATCTCCGGCCACTCCCAGGGCAGCGTCCTCGCGGCCGCCGCGGTCTGGCAGCTCGACTGGCGCACCCGGCGCAGGGTGGCCCTGCTGACGTACGGCTCACCCCTGGAGCGGCTCTACGGGCGCTGGTTCCCCGCCTACTTCGGTCCGCGGCCGATGCGCGCCCTCCACCGCGAGCTGCACTGCTGGCGCAACCTGTGGCGCGGTACGGACCCGATCGGCGGCCCCGTGCTGCCGCTCGACGGCACGGACCGGGAGGTGGACCGCGGGCCGCTGCGCGACCCCCTGGCGTACGGCCGCACGGCCGAACACCCGCTCCCCGCACCGATCCTGGGCCACGGTGACTACCCGGCGGACCCGGCCTTCGCCGAGGAGCGCGCAGGGCTCCTCGCCCGGCTCCCGGACGTGCCGCACCAGCGCGCCGCCGCAACCGCCGCGGCGCCCCGTCCTGAGGCCCCGGAAGCGGGTCAGGACAGCTCGGGGAGGTCCTCCGGGTAGAGGAGGGTCAGGTCGTCCGTGCTCGGGTCCGCGACCTGGGCGACCCGGCCCGCGTGCCGTTCCACCATCGCCTCGAAGGTCTGGCGGGCGGTTCTGCCGTTGCCGAACGCCGGGCCCTTCGGGATCACCGTGAAGTACTTGAGCAGCGCTTCCGCCGCGCCTTCCCCGATCCGGTACTCGTGCTCCTCGGCCTGCTGCTCCACGATGCGCAGCAGCTCCTCGGGTGCGTAGTCGCCGAACCTGATCGTGCGCGAGAAGCGTGAGGCCACACCGGGGTTGACGGACAGGAAGCGCTCCATCTCCGCGGTGTAGCCCGCGACGATCACCACGACCGCGTCGCGGTGGTCCTCCATCAGCTTCACCAGGGTGTCGATCGCCTCGCGGCCGAAGTCCCGCCCGGAGTCCTCGGGGGAGAGGGCGTATGCCTCGTCGATGAACAGCACGCCGCCGCGCGCCCGGTCGAACGCCTCCTGCGTGCGGATCGCCGTGGACCCGATGTGCTCGCCGACCAGGTCGACCCGGGAGACCTCGACGAGATGGCCGCGTTCCAGGACGCCGAGCGAGGCGAGGATCTCGCCGTAGAGCCGCGCGACCGTGGTCTTGCCGGTGCCGGGGGAGCCGGTGAAGACCAGGTGGCGCTTGACGGACGCCGCCTTGAGGCCCGCCTTCTGCCGCCGCCGGCCGACCTCGATCATGTCGGTGAGCGCGCGGACCTCCCGCTTGACGCTCTCCAGGCCGACCAGCCCGTCGAGTTCGCCCAGGACCTCGCCGGAGGGGCGGACCGGGGCGGCGCCCGCCGTTCCCGCCGGTGCGGCGGGCTCCGCGGGGGCCGTTGCCTGCTGGGGCACTGTGGAGAGCAGTCCGGCCGTACGGGCCTCGGTCTGCAGCGCGGGCGCCGTGGCGGGCGCCGAAGGGGACCTGCGGTGCTCGGCGCTCTCGTCGCTGGTGCAGTCCTCGCAGACCGGCCCTCCCCCATAGCCTTCGGCATGGGTGGGAGTACCCCCATCGGCGAACTCGTAGCCGCCGCGCGCGCACCGCTCGGTACGGCAGCGGGTCAGGGTCGTACGGCAGCCGTCGATGATGTGGAAGCCGTATCCGCCGCTGCCCGTCACCCGGCAGCTGTTGAAGGTCCCCCGGCCCTCCGCCGACACGTAGAAGCCCGCCTCCGAAGGGGAGGTGACCGTGCACCGCTCCACCGTCGGGTCGGCGCCCTTGGTGACGATGACGCCCGTCGCCGCCCCGTCGATGGTGCAGCCCGCGAGGGTGCCGCCGCTGCCGTGGTCGCGGAACCACGCCCCGGTCGTGGCTTCCCGGATCCGGCAGTCGTCCAGCTGCGCGCTCGCCCCGTCGCTCACCGACACCGCGGTGTTGCGGACCCCCGAGATGTCGCTGTCGACGACATCGGCGCGGGAGCCCCGATCGAGGACGAACAGCGCGTCGGGCACGTCGTGCACCCGGCACGATTCGAGGACCGCGACCGCACCGTCGCTCACCCACACCGCCGGGTAGTCGCCCGTACTGTCATGTATCTCGCACTGGTTGGCGTCCACGCGGGTGCCCGGGTCCCAGACGGAAAGGCCGTTGCGCCCGAAGCGGCGCACCGTGCTGCGGGTGAGGGCGAGCACCGAGCGGGAGCGCAGGTCGACCGCGTTCTCCGGAATGTCGTGGAGCCGGCAGTCGGCGAGCGTGAGAACGGCGTCGGTGTCGAGGGTGACGCCGTCCGCCGACGTCCGGTGCACGGTGCAGTCGGTGAGGTGGCCTGCGGCCCGCGAGGCGATCTGCACGCCCGCGCCCTTGATCTCGTACACCTCGCAGCCGACCGCCTCCACTGAGGTGCCCTCGCCCGTCAGCGAGAGGCCGGCACCGGAGGCGTGGTGGATCCGGCAGCGCTCCAGGCGCGGGTGCGCGCCGCCGCGCACGGCCACGCCGGACTGGCCCGCGCTGACCACCTCGCACTCCTCGAAGAGCCCGCCGGAGCCGTCGAGGGCGGCGATGCCGACCCCGGCCGGGTTGTCCACGGTGCAGCGCCGGACGACGGGGCGGGCGCCACCGCGCACCTCGATGCCCGTGGCCGAGCGGGTGGCCACCCGCAGATCCGTCAACTCCGGCGTCCCGTCCTCGACGAGCAGCGCAGGGGCGGCGGAGTCCTGGCCCTCGATGTGCAGCTGCTGGACGGTGGCCGAGGCACGCACCGTCAGGGCCACGCCGTCGGAGGGGGCGATGCGCACCGAGCCGCGGGAGCCGTCCGTACCGCGCAGGGTCACGGCCCGCTGGATCACCAGGTTCTCGCGGTACGTGCCGGGGGCGATGGAGAGCACATCACCGTCTCCCGCGGCCTCCAGGGCCGCGGCGAGGGAGGCGTACTCGCCTGTGCGGCGCCGCCACCGCGACGTGCCGGTGTGCGTCACCTGGACCGTGCCCTGTGGTGCCATGCTGCTGCTGTGCCCCCACCTCGTGCGTGCCTTCGCCGCGTACGGCTCGTACCGGTTGTGCTGGCGCACCACCGTAGCGCGCGCGGAGGAGGCGAGTTGACAGCTCAGCTGCCTGCGCCCGTCCTGCCCCAGTCCTGACCGGCTCGTTCCCAGGCCCGGTCCCAGTCCTCGTAACGCCGGCGCAACATGCGCCATACGGCCAGCCGCCGCGCGGCCTCCACGAGACCTGCCGCCACGGCGCCGGCACCGGCGCCCGCGAGCATGGCGTGCGAGGTCGCCGTGGTGCCGTCCATGGGGCGGGGTACGAGCCGTCCGTGGTCGTCGGTCCAGACGCGGAAGCGGTCGCCGGGGGCAGCTGTACGCGGGGCGTCGGCAGGGCCGGTGTTCACGGTGCCGTCGGGGGCCGTCCAGTTGGCGACGACGCGCCGGCCGGAGTCACGGGCGGAGGAGGTCTCAGGGTCGGGGTCGACGTGCGGCTGCTGCATCAGCCGGACGACCGTTGCCGGGACGGGATGCCGCTGCTCATGCTGCTTGCGCACGGACTGCGCCAGCGCGTCCTGGGCCAGGGAGCCCACCGTGACCCCGGCGGCCGGGGCTCCAGCGGCGATGAACAGGGCGGCGAGCAGCGCCACCCAGGACTCGACGAGATCGGTCCGGCGGCGCAGCGGATTGCGCCGCCACCGCCAGAGCCCGGTCATCGCTCGCATGGCCAAGCACCCCCTTCCGACTCCGTAAGTACCTTCATGGAGCGCGGTACATGCCCGAAACGCGCGAAGAGAGAGCAACGTCACCACCCATGAGTGATGCTCCACTTCAGGCGAACACCGGCTGCTTCTCGATCTCCACGGGATCGCCGGTGCGGATCGTCCCGGTCCCCTCCGGGATCAGATTCTGGCCGAAGACGAGCCGGTCGCCAAAGCGCCGGTGGCGGGCCAGCGTGCGCAGGGGCTCCTTGCCGCGTTCGGCGGTCCGCTGGTCGGTCGTGGTGATCACGCAGCGGCTGCACGGCTTGACGACGCGGAAGGAGACCTCGCCGATCCGGATCCGGGACCAGTCGTCCTCGGCCCACGGAGCCGTGCCGTCCACGACGACGTTCGGCCGGAACCGGTGCATCGGGAGCGGGCCCTCGTCCGCATGGTCGCCCTGCGCTATCAGGGAGTTGAGGGCGTCGAGAGAGGCCGTGGTGGTGACCATGAGGGGAAAGCCGTCGGCGAACGTCACGGTCTCGCCGGGGCGGGCGTACGCCGGGTGAACCGGCCGCCTGCGCGCGGGCTCGTCGAGATGCACCAGCCGCACCTCGGTGCCGAGCCAGCCGCTGAACCACTCGGCCGCCGGCGCCCCCGCCGACACCGCATCGACCTTGTCCCGCCAGACCTCCACGGCGGTCGTGCCGATGCGCTCGGGAACCTCGACGGTGAGCTGCCCACCTCCCGGTGCGGTGACTCGGACGCCGCCGTCGGGCAGCGGCCGGGCGGCCGCCAACGCCAGCCGCGGATGCTCCCGTTGGGTCAGAAACCGGCCGTCCGGTCCGACCAACATCCACCTGCGGTCCCCGGCGAGCCCCCACGGCTCCACTGCCGCCTCGCTCGGGGCGCACCCCGCCACCGACTTGACCGGATAGACATGGACCGCACTGAGCACAGGATTCCGCATGTGGTCAGTCTGCCAGCCGGGTCGGACACCCGCCCCGGCGGACGGCCCCCGGGACAGCCCGGCGGCCGCGACGACCGGACCGCGGCGGCCGTGGGCGCGGTTCGCGGCCCGGCTGCGCCCCGTCAGTGGGCCGGTCAGCGGCCGGTGTCAGTAACCCCGGGCCTGGTACGGGCGCCCGTACGGATCCTCGTACGGAGACGGTGCGGGCCGCGGGGCCTGGGCCGGACGCGGAGTCTGTGCCGGACGCGGGGCCGCCGGCCGGGGCGCGGCGGGGCGCATCTGGTCGTAGCCGGTGCCGCCGGGCGGCGTCGGGTGCTGCTGCGGCCCCGGGTACCCGCGCGGGCCGGTGGCCTGCTGCGGGATGTACGGCGCAGGGGCGTGCTGCAGCGGTGCGGGCTGCGGATAGCCGTACGAGGGCGTGTGCTGGGGGTGCTGGGACGGGCCGCCCGAGGGGAGCGCGGGCAGCGCCGGGGGGAGTGCCGGCAGGTAGCTGCCGGACTCGTACGCAGAGGGAACCCGGATGGGCGCGATCTGCGGCGTGCCGCGCTCTGCGACGAGGCTGTCGTAGATCGGCGTGTCCGGGAAGGAAGGCGCTGAGTAGTAGCCGCCGCCATAGGTGGAGCGGGGGGAGGTCATGCCTCATAAGTTAAGCCCACGATGTGCTGGTTGGGGAGACCGATAAGAGGGTTGTTTCTCGTGTTCGGAGTGACTCTGGGCCCCCAATGTGAGCGAACCTGTGGAAAGGGGACTTCTTGCCGAGTTGAAACCATGTAAAGGCCGAGTTCCCGGCGGGTTACCCGAGGTTGGCGGGCAGGGGCGCTCCGCGGGCTGTCCTCGGCACTTCCGGTACCGCACTCGGCGTGGCGGGCCTTAGGTTTGTCCCGGGACATCACAGGACCGGGTTCCGGCGGACCAGGAGCCGTAATTCCGGCGGATTCAAGAGGGGGAGAGCATGGCGATGCGCAAGGGCACGAACGTTCCGATTCCGGCGCCCGCGGTACGGGTCGAGCTGGGCTGGCGCAGCGGCGCCGGCGTGCCGGACGCCGACGCCTCGGCGCTGCTCCTCCAGGGATCCGGGAAGGTCCGTTCCGACGCGGACTTCGTCTTCTACAACCAGCCCGCGCACTCCTCGGGAGCCGTACGGCACGAGGGCAAGAGCACGGCAGGCGGCGCCGTGACGGACACCCTGTCCGTGGACCTCGCCAAGGTCGAGCCCGCCATCGAGACCGTCGTCCTGGCCGCGTCCGCGGACGGCGGCAGCTTCGGGCAGGTGCCGGGTCTGTACGTCCGGGTGCTGGACGCGGCGGGCGGTGCGGAGCTCGCCCGCTTCGACAGCGACGACGCGACGGTCGAGACGGCCTTCGTGCTCGGCGAGCTCTACCGCAGGCAGGGGGCGTGGAAGTTCCGGGCCGTCGGGCAGGGCTATGGCACCGGACTCGCCGGGCTGGCCACGGACTTCGGGATCACGGTCGACGAGCCGCAGACCGCCGCTCCGGCGCCTCCGCCCGCTCCGGCTGCCCCGCCCGCTCCGGTCCAGGCTCCGGTTCCCGCCCCTGCGCCCCCTGCACCCGCCCCTGCGCCGAATCCCGTCACCGCCCCGCCCCCGGCGCCCGTACAGCCGCCCGCGCCCCCCGCCGCTCCCATGCCCCCCGCCGCCGCTCCCGCGCCCCCCGGAGCGGGCCCGGCGCCGGTGCGCCTCACGAAGGTCACGCTCACCAAGCAGGCCCCGTCCGTCTCGCTGACCAAGCAGGGCGGTACGTCCGGGGCGATGCGGGTCAACCTCAACTGGCAGGTGCACAAGCAGTTCAAAGGCTGGGGGAGCAAACTCGGCCGGGCCATGGCCATGCACTCCGACCTCGACCTCGACCTGTGCGCGCTGTACGAGCTCAGCGACGGCAGCAAGGGCGTCGTCCAGGCCCTCGGCAACGCCTACGGCTCCCTCCACCAGCCGCCGTTCATCCACCTCGACGGCGACGACAGGACCGGAGCGGTGTCGTCCGGCGAGAACCTCACGGTCAACCTCGACTACAAGCAGTACTTCCGGCGGATCCTGATCTTCGTCACGATCTACGAGGGCGCGCGCAGCTTCGCCGACCTGCACGCCACCGTCACCTTGCACCCGCAGCACGGTGCGCCGGTCGACTTCTCGCTCGACGAGTGCACCGTCCCGTCCACGGTCTGCGCGCTCGCGCTCATCACCAACACGGGGGGCGGCGAACTCGTCGTCCAGCGCGAGGCCCGCTACCTGATCCCCGAGCGCGGAGTCAGCCCGCAGCGCACGGTCGACTACGCCTATGGCTGGGGGATGAACTGGACGCCGGGCCGGAAGTGACCGGGCGGCCGGGGGCGATCCGGAGTGAGCCTTACGGCCCGGCGCTCTCCTCGGCGGCGCCGGCCCGGCCGGAGCGTGCCGTACGTGCCCGCTCCGGCCGCGGATACGTCCGCCCCTTCCAGGCGGCGCCCCGGCCCCGGCAGTGCTGCACGGCCGAGTCGACGGTCATCAGGAGGTAGAGGGCGGCCGTGAACGGCAGCAGCGGGGCGAGCCACAGCGGCTGGGCGTAGTAGCGCAGCATCGGCACGTAGGTCCCGGTCATCAGTGCCCACGCCGCGGCGCCCGGCAGCGCCGCGCCGGGGCTCCCGTACAGTGCACCGCCCAACAGCGCCACCGGGGGCGCGAGATAGACCACCGCGAGCCCCGCGACGGTCGCCACCAGCAGCAGGGGGTTGTGCCGCAGCTGCGCGTACGCGCTGCGGGACACCATCCGCCACAGCTCGCCCAGGCGCGGATACGGGCGCACGCTGTCCACCCGGTCCGCGAGCCCCAGCCAGATCCGGCCGCCGCTGCGCTTCACCGCGCGCGCGAGCGCCACGTCGTCGATCACGGCGTGCCGGATGATCTCGGGGACGCCCGCCCGCACGGCGGCGGAGTCGCGCAGCAGCACGCAGCCGCCTGCCGCGGCCGCCGTCCGCGCATCCGCTCGGTTCACCCACCGGAACGGATACAGCTGCGCGAAGAAGTACACGAACGCGGGGACGATCAGCCGCTCCCAGGCCGTCGCCACGCGCAGCCGCGCCATCTGCGACACGAGGTCGAGCCCTGCCGTGCGGGCCGCGCCCACCAACTCCCGCAGGCTGTCGGGGGTGTGGGCGATGTCGGCGTCGGTGAGGAGCAGATACTCGGGGGCGGGCGTAGGACGGGAGCGGGCGAGCGCGATGCCGTGCCGCACCGCCCACAGCTTGCCGGTCCAGCCGGGCTCCGGCTCGCCGGGGGAGGAGACGGTCAGTGGCAGGCCGTGGGTCCGGGCGGCGAGTTCGCGCGCGATGCGGCCGGTGCCGTCGGTACTGCCGTCGTCGACGAGGAAGATCTCGGCGTGGCCCGGATAGTCCTGCGCGAGCAGGGACCCGAGGCTCACGGGCAGCACCTCGGCCTCGTCCCGCGCGGGCACGACAACGGCCACGGCGGGCCAGTCACCGTCCTCTCCGCCGGCCGGAGCCCGCTCCGGCAGCCGCACCCCGGTCCGCCAGAACCCCCCTTGGCCGAGCAGCAACCACACCCACGCGGCGAACGATCCGGCAGCGATCCACGTCAGCACGCTCACCCACGGCAGTCTGCCGGACGGTGCCTTCGGGAACGGCGAGGCGCGTACGTTTCCGCCCGGCTGCCGACTGCCTGACCGGCTGCCTGGCCGGCCGGGTTGGCGGGGTTGGCCGGGTTGGCGGGGTTGGCCGGACGCACCGCTCCCGGGCGGTGGCGGGGGCGGGGCGCGGGCGCCGGGCCGGGCGATGCCGGGGAGTCCGGTCAGGCCGGATGCGCGCAGTCAGCCGGCCGCTGCCGCGGCCGGAGGCGATGGCGCCCGTACCTGCGCGCAGGGCCTGTGCTCGCCGGAGGGCGCTGCCGGGCATGTGGCTGGCCCGCGCTGCCGCGGCCCGCACCGCTGTTCCGGCGCGCGACCGGCGGCTGCCTGGCCGCAGGGCAGGCGTTCTGTGGACCCCGGCCGGAAGGGCTCAGGGGCCCTATCGCATAAGGTTTGGCGGGTGAAGATCGCGCTCATGGACTCCGGTATCGGGCTTCTTGCGGCCGCGGCCGCGGTCCGTCGGCTGCGGCCGGATGCCGCTCTCGTGCTCAGCTCGGACCCCGACAGCATGCCGTGGGGTCCGCGGACCCCGGACGACGTCACCGCGCACGCGCTCGCCTGCGCCAAGGCGGCCGCGGCGCACCGGCCCGACGCGCTGATCGTCGCGTGCAACACCGCATCCGTGCACGCCCTCCCCGCGCTCCGCGCCGAGCTGGAGCCGGCGCTGCCCGTGATCGGAACCGTTCCGGCGATCAAGCCCGCCGCCGCGACGGGTGGTCCTGTGGCCATCTGGGCGACTCCCGCCACCACCGGCAGCCCGTACCAGCGAGGTCTGATCAAGGACTTCGCCGACGAGGTCGTGACCACGGAGGTGCCGTGCCCCGGGCTCGCCGACGCCGTGCAGCGCGCCGACGAGCAGGCGATCGACGACGCGATCGCCGCCGCGGCCGCCCTCACGCCCCGTGACGTAAGGGCCCTCGTCCTGGGCTGCACCCACTATGAACTCGTCGCCGAGCGGATCCGGGCCGCCGTACAGCCGCCGCAGCTGCCGCCGATCGCGCTGCACGGTTCCGCCGGGGCCGTCGCGGCCCAGGCGCTGCGCCGGATCGGCGCGCAGCCTGCGCCCGCGGCCGATCCGGCCGACCGGCTGACCGTGATCCTGGGCGGCCAGGAGGCCGCCCTCCCTGCCGCCGCCCTGGCATACGCCGAGGGGCGCGCGCTGACGGCCGGAAGCCCCGCGAACAGGTAAATCAGGCGCCCAGCGGGATAGCGGGCGGCTGCGCCCACGTGCTTCCCCCCATGGTGCGATGCACATACAGTCGCCGCCCGCAACCCCCTGCTCCGGCTGCCGATCACGGGTACGCTCACTCCCATGAGGGACGACCCCCAGGACGACTCGGGAGCGGCGGAACGCGTCCCCGAGGTCTGGACCGGGCGCGCTGTCAACCGCGCGCAGTGGCCGCTCGCCGCACTCGGCGCGGCCTGCATGGCCCTCGGCATCGAGCTCGCCGTGGACTCTCCGTGGACCTCCGGCATCGCCCCGCTCCTCATGTCCGTGATCGGCTGCGTCGCCGCCGGGCTGCTGATCCTTTTCGGCACGCTCGCCTTCGTCCACGTCCACGTACGGGTCGACAAGGAGGCCGTCGAGGTGCGCTGCGGCCACGTCGGCCTGCCGCGCCGCCGTATCCCGCTGGAGAACGTCGTCGGCGCCTACTTCGCGCCCCGCGTCACCCCTCACGAATGGGGCGGCTGGGGTTACCGCTGGCGCCCGGAGAAGGGCACGGCCGTCGTCGTACGCCGCGGCGAGGGTCTTGTCGTACGGCTCGGGGACGGCCGCGTCTTTACGGTGACCGTGGACGACGCCGAGGTCGCGGTGCGCGTCATTCGGGACCGGCTGCGCCGGATGGCTGCGGCCCGCCGCGCAGCCCAGGCCTGACCCCTGCCCTGCCGCGCATGGCCCCCAGGCCGCGAGCTGCCCTCGCCGCGGCGGCGAACTGCGCGGCGCTCGCGCCCGTATGGCCCGGGACGGGGTCCGCGGCCGCGCCCAGCGGGCCGTACGGCGCGGTGACCGCGAGTGCCACCCCGGCGAGGGCGGCGAGAGCGGGCGCGGCCACCGGCAGCACCGCTCCGCCGATCCGTCCGCAGGCGTATCCCGTCGCAGCGACCGCGAGCAGCGCGAGGAGCATCCCTTCGGGGCGCGACTCGCGCCCCGCGGCGGTGGTGAGCGCCCAGCCGGCGCAACAGCCGATGACGACGACGCCGGGCACGTCTGCGGCGCCGCCGCGTTCCCGTACCGCGGGTCCTGCGGCAGACGGCGCCATCCCGTCGAACCCCAGCTCGGACGGGCTCCGCTCGCGACAGTGGGGATGCCGCCAGTGGGCACATGGCTCGCCACACCGTAACGGCTGAGGCCGCAGCGTGTGGAGCCGTTGTGCGGAAACGATGCGGCGCAGGGGCCCGGCGGGACGTCAGGGGTGGGATTCGCCTTGCGGATACGCTCGATGCATGGCGACCCCCGACTTCATCCGCGAGCTGCGCGCGAGCGCCGGGCACCAGCTCCTCTGGCTCCCCGGCGTCAGCGCCATCGTCTTCGACGACGACGGCCGGGTGCTGCTCGGGCGGCGGACCGACACCGGCAGGTGGTCGATCATCGGAGGCATCTGCGACCCCGGCGAGCAGCCCGCCCAGACGGCCGTGCGCGAGGTGTACGAGGAGACGGCGGTGCGCTGCGTGCCGGAGCGGGTCGTCCTCGTCCAGGCGCTCGACCCCATCGAGTACCCCAACGGCGACCTGTGCCAGTTCATGGACATCACGCTGCGCTGCCGGGCGGTCGGCGGCGAGGCGCGGGTGAACGACGAGGAGTCCCTGGACGTGGCGTGGTTCCCGCTGGACAGGCTGCCCGACCTGGAGGACTTCGTCCTCATGCGGATCAAGCAGGCGCTGGGCGAGGGCCCGGCGTGGTTCGAGCCCATCGTCACTCTCTGAACTGTGTAGCGCTGCCACATCGGTCGCGCGGCACCCCCTCCTTAGTGTGCCGGTCATGACCGTCCCCTCCCCATCAGGTCCCGCCCCCGCCGCCGGTCCTGCCCCCCACACCGTCGCCCTCGACCTCGGCGGCCGCACCGCGCTCGTCACCGGTGCCGCCAGCGGCATCGGCAGCGCCTGCGCGCTCCGGCTCGCCGCAGCGGGAGCCAAGGTGCGGGCCGTGGACCGGGACGCCGCAGGGCTCGACGCCCTCGCCGAACGCGCCGCCGGGCTGGCCGGTGCCCTCGAGCCGCACACCCTGGACCTCACCGACCTCGACGCCGCGGAACAGGCCGCCGCGGGCTCCGACGTCCTGGTCAACAACGCCGGTCTGCAACTCGTCCGCCCCATCGAGGAGTTCCCGCCCGAGGTGTTCTCGACGGTCCTCACGGTGATGCTGGAGGCGCCGTTCCGGCTCGTACGCGGTGCCCTTCCGCACATGTACGGCCAGGGGTGGGGCAGGATCGTCAACATCTCGTCCGTGCACGGCCTGCGCGCATCCGCGTACAAGTCCGCGTACGTCGCCGCCAAGCACGGTCTCGAGGGGCTCTCCAAGGTCGCGGCGCTCGAGGGCGCCCCGCACGGCGTCACCTCCAACTGCGTCAGCCCCGGCTACGTCCGCACCCCGCTGGTCGAGCGGCAGATCGCCGACCAGGCCGCCGCCCACGGCATCTCCGCCGAACGCGTCGTCTCCGAGGTGCTGCTGGCGGGGTCGGCGCTGAAGCGGCTCGTGGAGCCCGAGGAGGTCGCCGAGGCCGTGGCCTACCTGTGCTCTCCGCAGGCCTCGTTCATCACCGGAGCCTCGCTCCCGCTCGACGGCGGATGGACCGCGCACTGAACGCCTCCGGCGCGGAGGACGGGAGGACCGGCCCGCCCGGCCCCTCGGCCCGCCCCGCCGCCGAAGGCCCTCCGGGCCCCGGCAGCCGGGTCGGGCCGCCCCAGCCGTCCGGCGGGCGGCCCGACGCTCGTGCGGCGGCCGACGGCGAGGACGGCGGCGCGGGCCCCGGCGCACGCGTACTCCCCAGCGCCCGTGCGGGCCCCGGCGGGCCCCTTCAGGCACGGGCACCGCGGCCCGAGGCTGGCGCAGGCGCCGGTCGGGCAGGTATCCCTGTGACCATGTCCCGAGCACGACCGCGGCCCGCCGCATCCACCGCCGAAGCCCCCTACCTGGAGCTTCTCTCCCGCGGCGCGCCGGCGGAGGAGTACGAGCGGCCCGTCCTGCGCGCCCGCGCCGAAGGCGCCTCCGCGGAGGAGCTCGCGAGCCTGGAGCGCGGCAAGCTCCTCGCCCTGCGGGTGCGCACCGAGCTGGAGGGGCGGCGGCGCCGCGAGGCGGAGCTGTCCGCCCTCTTCGAGACCGCCCACGACCTGGCCGGGCTGCGCGACCTCGACGCCGTGCTGCACGCCATCGTGCAGCGGGCCCGCTCGCTGCTGGGCACCGAGGTCGCGTATCTGACCCTCAACGACCCCAAGGCCGGTGACACGTACATGCGCGTCACGGACGGGTCGGTCTCGGCACGGTTCCAGCAGCTGCGGCTCGGGATGGGGGAGGGGCTCGGCGGGCTCGTCGCCCAGACCGCCCGCCCGTACGTCACCGACAGCTACTTCGACGACGCGCGGTTCCAGCACACCCGTACCATCGACGCGGGCGTCCAGGACGAGGGCCTCGTCGCGATCCTCGGCGTACCGCTGGTGCTCGGCAGCGGCGTCATCGGCGTGCTCTTCGCCGCCGACCGCCGCGCCCGCGTCTTCGAGCGCGAGCAGATCGCCCTGCTCGCCTCCTTCGCCGCGCACGCCGCCGTCGCGATCGACACCGCCAACCTCCTCGCCGAGACCCGGTCAGCCCTCGCCGAGCTGGAGGCCGCCAACGAGATCATCCGGGACCGCAGCGGTGTCATCGAGCGCGCCTCCGAGGTGCACGACCGGCTCACCGAACTGGTGCTGCGCGGCGGGGGAGTGCACGACGTCGCCGACGCGGTGGCCGAAGTGCTGTGCGGCGCGGTCGAGTTCGCCGAGGCCGGAGCCGCGCCCGCTCCGGCCGTCGACCGGTCGCGCGCCGACGGCCACGCCGTACGGCACGGGGACGACTGGGTGGCCGCCGTCTCCGCGGGCGGCGAACTCCTCGGCGCCCTCGTCCTGCACGGCCACCCCGGCCTCGACCCGGTCGACCAGCGCACCTTCGAGCGGGCCGCCATGGTCACCTCCCTCCTGCTGCTGGCCCGGCGCTCCGCCGGCGAGGCCGAGCAGCGGGTGCGCGGGGAGCTCCTCGACGACCTCCTCGACGCGCCGGACCGCGACCCGGGGCTGCTCCGCGAGCGCGCGGCCCGGCTGCAGGCCGACCTCGACGCGCCGCACGTCGTGCTCTCCGCGCGCGTGGAGGTGTCGCCCGCGGCGGGCGCCCGGCCGGGGGTACGTCCCCTGGCTGCACCGGGGGTGCCCTCACCGCCGAGGGCGGGGGGCGAGACCGCAGAGCAGGAGACCGCCGACCGCCAGCGGCTGTGGTCCGCCGCCTCCCACCTGGCCGCCACCCGGCACGGCCTGGCCTCGGCGCGCGACGGCGGCACCGTGCTCCTGCTGCCGCTCGGCTCAGGCGACACCGCGGCCGCGACCGCGCGGCACGCCGCCCGGCAGCTGGGCACCGCCGTGCACCACCCCGTCACGGTGGGCGCCTCCGCGCCCGTGCCCGAGCCCGTGGCGCGCCCTGGGTCCGTGGCCGCCGGGTACGCGGAGTCCCGGCGCTGTCTCGAGGCGCTGCGGCTGCTGGGCCGGGCGGGAGAGGGCGCCGCCGCCGAGGACTTCGGCTTCCTCGGGCTGCTGCTGGCCGACAGCCGGGACGTCGGTGCCTTCGTGCACCGCACCATCGGCGCCGTCACCGACTACGACGAGCGCCGGGGAACCGACCTGGTCCGCACCCTCGAGGCGTACTTCGCCTGCGGGATGAGCCCGGCCCGTACGAAGGACGAGCTGCACGTGCACGTCAACACGGTCGCCCAGCGTCTGGAGCGCATCGGCCGGCTCCTGGGCTGCGACTGGCAGTCGCCCTCCCGGGCCCTGGAGGTCCAGCTGGCGCTGCGGCTGCACCGGCTGGGCGGCGCCGTCGACCGCTGACGGCTCCGCCCGGCGTGCGTGCTCGCACCCCCTGCGGCAGCGTGGACGGCGGACGAATTCCGTCCACATCCGACAGGACAGGAAAGGCAGTTCCATGAGCTCCATGGGAGAGCAGAGCGGCGGCCGTCGCGGCAGCGCCGACAAGATGAGCGGTGCGGCTGACTCGATGAAGGGCCGGGCCAAGGAGATGGCAGGCGAGGTCTCCGGGGACGAACAGATGCGTGTCAAGGGCATGGCCGAGCAGGCCAAGGGCAAGGCCAAGCAGGCGGCGGGCCGGGCGAAGGAGAACATCGCCGGAGCCCGGAGCTCCATGAAGGGCAAGAGCAAGAGCAAGAGTCAGGGAGAGGGGCAGGGCCGGCGCAAGCGCTGAGCCGGCGGCCGCGGGCGGACCCCACAACCACCCCCCTCCCCCCCCCCCCCCCCCCCCCCCCCCCCCCCCCCCCCCCCCCCCCCCCCCCCCCCCCCCCCCCCCCCCCCCCCCCCCCCCGCCCCGCTCAGGGCTCAGACCGTACGGGCCGGGGGCGCAGTGGCCGGGGCGTCCGCGGCGGTCGGCTCCGGCTCGATCGCGGCCAGGTCGCGGTCCCGGGTCTCCCGGGCGACTCCCACCGCGACCAGGGTGAGCAGCGCGGCGGCGATCACGTAGAGGGCGATCGGGGTCGCGCTGCCGTAGTCGGCGAGCAGCGCGGTGGCGATCAGCGGGGCCGGGGCGCCGGCCGCCACCGAGGAGAACTGGGCGCCGATGGAGGCCCCCGAGTACCGCATCCGGGTCGCGAACATCTCCGAGAAGAAGGCCGCCTGCGGCGCGTACATCGCACCGTGGAAGACCAGGCCGACCGTGACCGCGAGCAGCAGGTTCCCGAAGGTCTCCGTGTCGATCAGCGCGAAGAAGGGGAAGGCCCAGAGGCCGACGCCCGCCGCGCCCAGCAGGTAGACGGGCCGCCGCCCGACCCGGTCGGAGAGCGCGCCCCAGGCCGGGATCACCGCGAAGTGCACGGCGGACGCGATCAGTACGGCGCCCAGCGCGGTCTGCTTGTCCAGGCCCGCCTGGCTGGTGGCGTAGACGAGGACGAACGCGGTGATCACGTAGTAGCTGATGTTCTCCGCCATCCGCGCGCCCATGGCCACCAGCACGTCGCGCCAGTGGTGCTGCAGTACGGCGACCAGCGGCGCCTTCTCCACCAGGTCCTTCTCCGCGGCCTTGCGGGCCTCGGCGCGGGCGAGGGCCTCCTTGAAGACGGGCGACTCATCGACAGAGAGCCGGATCCACAGGCCGACCATCACCAGGACGCCGGACAGCAGGAACGGCACGCGCCAGCCCCAGGACGTGAACGCGCTGTCGGACAGGAGAGCGGTGAGCGCTGACAGCACGCCCGTGGCGAGCAGCTGTCCGGCCGGGGCACCCGTCTGCGGCCACGAGGCCCAGAATCCGCGCCGCTTCGCGTCCCCGTGCTCCGAGACGAGCAGCACCGCGCCGCCCCACTCACCGCCGAGCGCGAAGCCCTGGACCAGGCGCAGGAGCGTGAGCAGCAGCGGTGCGGCGGAGCCGATGGTGGCGTGGGTGGGCAGCAAACCGATGGCGAACGTGGCGCCGCCCATCAGCAGCAGGCTCAGCACGAGCAGCTTCTTGCGGCCGAGCCGGTCGCCGTAGTGGCCGAAGACCAGCGCGCCGATCGGCCGGGCGGCGAATCCCACGGCGTACGTGAGGAAGGACAGCAGCGTGCCGACGAGCGGGTCGGAGCCGGGGAAGAAGAGCTTGTTGAAGACGAGCGCGGCGGCCGAGCCGTAGAGGAAGAAGTCGTACCACTCGATGGTGGTGCCGATGAGGCTCGCGGCGACGATGCGGCGGAGTGAGCCGGGGGGCGTGGGCGCTGGGGCCGGGACTGCCATGGTCACCACTTCCGGGCGGGGACAGGGGCGTTTACGGTTCGCCACACCGTAGAAACGCGCAGGTCAGTGGCACATGTGGTGGGACACCACACTTCGGCCGCCCCGTGTGCGCCCCCAACCCATGAAGGATCAGAGGCGCGGTGTGAGCGGCTTGCCCGACTGCCGCCCGAGCACCCCTGGCAGACCTGCGGGGTCGGAGCCGACCTTGCGGTAGACACCCGACAGCAACTGGGCCACTGCCCTTTCGTGCGTGCCCAGCGCCTCGGCGATGCGCGTGTTCGACCAGCCGCGGGTCGCCCACTCGGCCACCGTCCGCTCCTGGGCGGTGAGTGACTCCGTATCGCCGGTGCGCAGCTGGAGCAGCGGCAGACCGGCGACGTCCAGCTCGTCGCGGGCTCGCGCCGCAAGGGCGTCGGCCCCGCAGTGCACGGCGCCTTCCAGACCGCGGTGGAGCTGTTCGGCCGCGTCCTGGGGCAGCCCGGCGCGGCGCAGGGCAGCGCCGTGGTCGACCAGGGCACAGGCCAGGT
Source organism: Streptomyces sp. 7N604 (assembly GCF_052245475.1). NCBI lineage: Bacteria > Bacillati > Actinomycetota > Actinomycetes > Kitasatosporales > Streptomycetaceae > Streptomyces > Streptomyces sp. 7N604. The sequence goes on from NZ_JBQQBX010000038.1 coordinate 50,749, forward strand.
CGTACCCGGACGGGGAGCGTTCCAGGTGCTCAACGGCCTCCGCCAGCAGACTGATCCGGTCCTCGCCACGAGTCACCGCCGCCACCGCGCGCAAGGACTGCCCGATCGCGGACTGGGTACCGAAGCGGCGGGCCCTCCGGACGCTTTCTGAGGCGAACTCGACGGCCCGTCCCGGGTCGGACAGTTCCAGGGCACGGGCGAGATGAAGCTGCCAGGGGCACCACGCCGGGTTGCGCATTCCCCGCGGTTCCAGCCGCCTGCCGACCTGCTCGAGCTGCTGCTCGGCCTCCCGCCGCATGCCGAGGGCCAGCAGCAACTCGCTGTACACGGTCTGGGAGTCGGGGTAGACGACCGCATTGGGCACCACGTCGCCGTAGTTGTACGTGGCGGCGAGCTCCTGGGCCTCCCCGGTCCGGCCGCGGGCGAGGAGGATCTCGATCAGGATGCCGATGGCGAACCACTGCGCGGGTACGCGGTGCCCCACCCGGTCGGCGATCCGCAGTCCACCGCGTACCAGCATCTCGGCCTCGTCAAGGCGTCCGCGGCGATAGCGGATATAGCCCAGAAGAGTGAATCCGAACGACAGATGGGCGCCGCGCCAGCCCTTGTTCTCGCACTCGGCGATGCCCTTGTTGAACAGCTCCTCCGCTCGTCCCGGCTGGTCGCAGTACATGAAGGTGAGCGCGACCAGGACCGGGACCTCGAAGCCCCACTCGTCGTTGGTCCAGCTCAGGCCCTCGCCGAGAGCTTCCTCCGCGTAGTGCAGGGCCGTGCTCGCGGGCTCGCCGCGCACCATCGCGTCCCAGGCCCGCAGACCCAGGATGTACCGCTCGGCGATGCCACGGCCGGTGAGGTGCTCGGCGAGCCTGGCCAGCTTGCGAGAGCGCGCGGGCGAGTTCTGCTCGTCGGCCCGGAAGGCGTTCCACATGAACTGCTCCGCCTGCATGCGCAGCCGGGTGCGGGCGTTCGTCGCCTGCCGGGCGGCTTCGGTCACCGTCTCGGCGGCTTCCGCCATCCGGTCCGAGTGGCCGAGGGCCTGGGCGAGCCGGTAGGTGATCGCTTCGCGCAGAGCCGGGTCGAGCACGGGCTCGTCCAGCGCCGCCCTCAGGTGGTTGACGGTGGTCGCGGGTTCGGTGAGCAGGGCGGAACATCCGAGCTCGAAGAGAACCCCGGCCCGGTCTTCCGGAGCGGGTGGCTCCCGCAGCGCGCGGGCGAGGCAGCGCCGGGCGGCCTCGGGAGCGCCGGCCCGGAGGTATTCACGGGCTGCCTCCCGCAGCTGCTGTACGGCCCAGGGGTCGCTCTCGGGGTGCATCTCCAGCAGGTGCCGGGCGACCCTGGTGGTGCCGAGGCCCGCGCTCGAGACGGTCACGGCGGCCTGGCCGTGCATGGCGACCCGGAACGCCGGGGGGATCGCCCGGTAGACGGCGGTGGCGACCAGCGGGTGGAAGAATTCCAGGCGATCGTCGTCGGCGAGATCGGCGGGGTCGGCGAGAATGCGGGCCTCGCGCAGCCGGGCGACGGCATCGGCGGACTCGGCGTCGCCCAGTCCGCCGACGTTCGCGGCCAGGGTCCGGGACGCCTCGGCGCCCAGCACGGCGGCGCTCCAGGCGAATCGGACCGCGGAGGTGCCGAGCCGCTCCAGCCGCTCGACGACATCGCTGCCCTTCACCGCCGAGGCCAGCTCGCGCAGTTCGGGAATGTGCACATCCTGCGGCTTCAGTCCGCGCTCGGCGACCTTGGCGGTGAGTTCGACGGTCTCGAAGGGGTTGCCGCCGGTGACCGCCCAGGTCTCGCGGCAGAACGCCTCGTCGGCTTCCTCGCCCAGGGCCTCCCGGACGATCCGGCTGACCGCGTTCGGCGTCAGCGTCGCCAGATCGAAAGGCCGCGATCCCTGCCGGTCGGCGAGCTTCCCGAACCCTGCGGCGGAGGCGGGGAGTTCATCGGGACGGTAGGCCACGACGAGCAGCATCGGGAGCTCGGTGGCCCGTGGCGCGAAGCCGGTGAGCCAGGCCAGCGACTCCGCGTCGGCCCAGTGGGCATCGTCAAGGAGCACGACCAGGGGCGCGTGCTGCACGGCGAAGCGGGTGGCGATCCAGTCCAGGCCGTCGCGCACACCCTGCGGGTCGGGGGAGCCGACGTCCCCGGCCACCAGGCCGACGGCGGGCGCGACGATGTCGTACCAACTGCCCATGATCCGGCGGTGTTCCTGCTCGGTGCCGGAGGCGAGTACGGGCTGGACGAGCTGACGTACGACGTGGAAGGCGACCTCCTGCTCGCGCTCGCCTCCGCGCGCGAAGAGCACGGTGCAGCCGCGGTCGGCGGCCCTTCTGCGTATCTCGGTGAGGAGCGTGGTCTTGCCGAGTCCGGCCGGGCCGGCGAACGCCAGTATGCCGCCGGACCGGGGCGTGCCCGACCCGGTCGGCGGGGCACACAGCTCCGTCAACAAGGCGTCCAGGGCGCCGAGTTCCGGTTCCCGCTCGAGCAGCAGCCGGCGCGGTCGGCGCTGCGGGTCTCCCATGTCCTCCATGTCCGTTCCTTCGACCGTACGACCGTGACTCTTCGGCAAGTACCGCAGAGCGTACGCCCGCAGAGACTCCCCGTAATCCCTGCGGACGTTTTCCGCGGGGAGACCAACGGAATCTGGTAGTGACGGCAGCCGAATTGGCGGATTCCCTCCGTCCGGTTAGGGGCGCATGTGTGGTCGCGTGCGCCGGTATCACGCCACCGCGCACCCGTAGGCAGGGGCCATAGGCGTAACGGAACGTTTAGCCTCTCAGGCATCGAGAACGCCTCGGAGCTGCGAATCCCGCGACCCGCGGGACGCTGCGACACCAGGGGGGCTCAATGACGCATGCGATGGATTTCGGCCAGCAGCGGACGCCCCCGGACCCCACCCGGCGCGCTGCCGCCATCAGGATTCCGTTCCCCGCCCGCCTCAGTCCGCACGCCGAGCGCGCACGGCGGCACACGCTCCAGTGGTTACAGGAGATGGGCATGCTGACCGGGGCAGCCGCGGCCGCGGAGTACGACACGCTGCGGCTCGAGCGGCTGATGGCGTACTTCTATCCGGACGCCACGGGCACCGACCTCGAGCTCGCGGCCGATTTCAATGCCTGGTTCTTCATCTTCGACGACCAGTTCGACGGCTGTCTCGGGCTGCAGCCGGAGGCCATCGAACAGGTGGTGGCTTCCATCGGCCGCACCATGGCGGCGGATGACACGACCCTCCCGGCACCCGGCAATCCGGCCCCTCCTCTCGTCCGGGGTTTCCGCAACATCTGGCACCGCGCCACGGCCGGCAGGCCGGCTGCCTGGCAACGCCGCTTCCGTGCGCACTGGCAGACCTACCTGGCCGCCCACCAGGGGGAGGCACACCACAGGACCGCCGACCGCCTTCCCTCTCTGCAGGAGTTTCTGCGCGTCAGACGAGAGTCGATAGGAGTCCAGCCGTGCCTCGACTTCACCGAGCGGTGCGGTGGTTACACCTTGCCGGACGAGCTGCACGAGGCCTCCCCGCTGGCCAAGATGCGGGAGATCACCGCCGATGTGGTGATCTTCGTCAACGACATCGTCTCGCTCGTCAAAGAGCTGGCCGCGGGGGAGGTGAACAACAGCGTCATCATTCTCCGGGAGCAGACGGGGCGCACCCTGGAGCAGTCCGTCGAGCGCATCGCCGCCCTCGCCAACACGCGGGCCGCCCGCTTCGTGCGGCTCTCCTCGGCCCTCCCCAAGATCCTGAGCGCATCGGGCGTTCTCCCCGAGGTCCGCGGACACGTCGACCACTACGTGTCAGGCATGGGAAATCTGATGGCGGGGAATCTGGCCTGGTCCCTTGCAACCGCCCGCTATGACGAGACAGGTGTCGCCGCCGTGAGCCGCGGACGGCAGCGCCCGTGGGCGCATCTCACCGAAACGACGTCCGGGAACGTGTCGCGTTGACTGCCGGTCCCTGTGCGCAACCGGCAGCGGCCCGGGCGGACTCAGCAGATGCGGGGCAGTTGTTCGCCGAGCGGCAAGTCCACCACGCGGGTGCCACCGAGGCCCGTGCGAGCCACGACCATCCCCGGGTGCTCGGCCACACATTCGCCGATGACGGCTGCCTGTGCGCCCTGCGGGTGGGCGTGCATCGCGGCGAGTACGGGGTCCGCGTGTTCGCGCGGTACGAAGGCCACCAGGCGGCCTTCGTTGGCCACGTACAGCGGGTCGAGGCCGAGGAACCCGCATGCGTTCGCCACCGCTTCCGGGACGGGCAGGCCGCGTTCGGTGAGGGCCACGCCGGTCCCCGAGGCGATGGCGATCTCGTTGAGCGCGGCGGCGAGACCCCCGCGCGTGGGGTCGCGCAGCACGTGCAGGTCCCGCGTGACGTCGAGCATGGCCTCGACGAGGCCGGCCAGCGGCGCGGTGTCGCTGGTCACCTCCACCCCGAATTCCAGTCCCTCGCGGACGCTCATGATGGCGATGCCGTGCATGCCGATCGGTCCACTGACGATCACCACATCGCCGGGAACGGCCCGCTGCGGGCGGATGTCCACGCCTTCCGGGATCAGTCCGATCCCGGAGGTGTTGACGTAGACGCCGTCGCCGTGTCCGGCGTCGACCACCTTGGTGTCGCCCGTGGCGACGGCGACGCGCGCGGCCGTGGCGGCGGTCCCGATCGCCTGTGCCACCTTCCCGACCACGGACAGCTCGGTCCCCTCTTCGAGGATGAACGCGCACGACAGGTAGGCCGGTCTGGCGCCGCTCATGGCCAGGTCGTTGACCGTGCCGTTGACCGCCAGGTCGCCGATGCTGCCGCCGGGGAAGAACAGCGGCCGCACCACGTAGGAGTCGGTCGAGAAGGCCAGCCGGGCGCCGCCCAGCGTCACCGCCGCCGAATCGCCGAGTCCGGCCAGCGTCTTGCTGCCGTACGCGGGGGTGAAGAGGTGTTCCACGAGCTCGGCGGACAGGGCTCCGCCGCCGCCGTGCCCCATGACCACCACCGGGTGGTCGCGCAGCGGTGCCGGGCAGGACCAGGCGGCCGGGTCCACCGGCGCGGTCTCCTCCGTGGCCACGGCCGCCCGCAGCTCTGTCGTGTCAGCCAAGGGGAGCCGCCTCCTTCGACGGTGCGGACGGCATGGGCGCCGCGGGCGCGTCCAGGCGCCTGTACAGGTAGTAGGCGGCACAGGCCCCTTCGCTGGAGACCATCGTGGCGCCCAGGGGCGTGCGCGGTGTGCAGGTCGTGCCGAAGGCTGCGCACTCGTTCGGCTTGATCAGGCCCTGGAGCACCTCGCCGCTGCGGCAGGCCGCGGACTCGCAGGTCCGCAAGGCGGCGACCTCGAAGCGGCGCTCGGCGTCGTACTCCCGGAAGGCGTCGGTGAGCCGCCAGCCGCTGCCGGGGATCGTGCCGATGCCGCGCCACGCCCGGTCGGTGACCTCGAAGACCTCCTCGATCATGCGCATGGCCGCCGGGTTGCCGCCCGGCTGCACCGCGCGTGGATACGCGTTGTCGACCCGGTGTTCGCCACGTTCCAGCTGCCGGACGGTACGGCGGATGCCCTCCAGGATGTCCAGGGGTTCGAAACCGGTCACCACGATGGGGACCTTGTACCTCTCGGCCAGCTCCGGATACTCCGCGGTCCCCATCACGCTGCACACGTGACCCGCTGCAAGGAAGGCCTGGACGCGGCAGTGCGGGGCTCGCATGATCGCCTCGATGGCGGGCGGGACGCGGACGTGGGAGACCAGCAGGCTGAAGTTGCGGATGCCCAGGCGTCTGGCTTCGTGGACGGTCATCGCGTTGGCCGGGGCGGTGGTCTCGAAGCCGATCCCGAAGAACACGACCTGCCGGTCGGGATGTTTCCTTGCGATGCCGAGGGCGTCCAGCGGCGAGTACACGACCCGCACGTCGCCGCCCCGGCTCTTGACCCGGAAGAGGTCCTGGCTGCTTCCGGGCACCCGCAGCATGTCGCCGAAGGAGCAGAAGATGACGTCGGGGCGGGAGGCGATCTCGAGCGCCTTGTCGATCATCTCGAGCGGTGTGACGCACACCGGGCAGCCGGGCCCGTGAATCAACTCGACGGTATCGGGCAGGAGTTGGTCGATCCCGTGCCGGATGATCGAGTGGGTCTGGCCGCCGCAGACCTCCATCATCGCCCAGGGGCGGGTCACGGTGGCGTGGATGTCGTCGAGCAGCCGCCGTGCGAGCTGCGGGTCGTTGAAATCGTCGATGTACTTCATCGGGCACCCTCCTGTGCCGCTGTGGCCCCGGCCTCGGTGTCCGGCCGGGCCGCCCCCGCCTCCGCGGCGGCGCGGCCCCATGCGTCGCCGAACTCCTCTTCCAGAAGCCCGAGTTGCGCGAAGAGCTCCAGCGAGGCCCTGGCCGACTCCTCGTCCAGCCGCTGGAGCGCGAAGCCCACGTGAACGATGACGTAATCGCCCACTCCCGCCTCCGGCACGTAGGCCAGGCACACGTCCTTGACGACACCGCCGAAGTCGACCTGCGCCATCCGCGTGCCGTTCCGGTCCTCAATACCGACCACCCTGCCGGGCACTGCCAGGCACATGGCGTTCTCCGTTCGTCGCTGGGTCGTTGGTGGCTACGGGAGGTCTCCGCCGCGCGCTGCCACGACGAGCTGACCGAGGGCGAGCCCGCCATCCCCGGGCGGGACCTCCCCGTGACGCAGCACGGTGAAGTCGCTCGCCCGCAGCAGATCGGTGCACTCCTCGTCCAGCAGCGCATTGGCGAACACCCCGCCGGACAGCGCGACCGTCCGCACCCCGGTCTCCCGGCGGGCGCTCCTGCACACCTCTGCCACCGCGCTCACGACCGCCCGGTGGAACCGCGCGGCGATCACCGGGGCAGGGGCGCCGCGGCGCAGGTCGGCGACGATGGAGCGCAGCGCGGGGGCGGGGTCGAGCAGCGTGGCCGCCACACCCGGGCGGGAGCCCGCCGGGCGCAGCGCGAAGGCGTATGCGTCCTCGTGCTCCGCCCACGCCGGCGACGCGGCCGCCTCCAGCTCGATGGCGGCCTGCGCTTCGTAGCCCGCCCGATGGCACACCCCCGCCAGCGAGGACACGGCGTCGAAGAGCCGCCCCATACTGGATGTCGGCACGCAGGCCGGCCCCCGTTCCAGCTGCCGGTCGAGCACCCGGAGTTCGCCGGGAGAGCAGGCCGCGACGCAGGGCAGGTCCGGGTCCCAGGGGATGCCGGCCGCGCGCAGGTGCGACAGCGCCATACGGCAGGGGTTGCCGACTCCCGCGTCCCCGCCGGGCAAGGGGACATACGCCAGGTGCGCGAGGCGGCGGTAGCCGTGGTAGTCGGCCAGGAGCACCTCGCCGCCCCAGATCGCCGCGTCGTCGCCGTAGCCGGTGCCGTCGAAGGCGATGCCGATGACAGGGGCTGTGCCGTCGAGTCCGTTCTCGGCCATGGCGGAGGCGATGTGCGCGTGGTGATGCTGCACCAGCCGCAGGGGGCGGCCGGCCGTATTGCGGCGGGCCCATCGCACCGAGTGGTACCCCGGGTGCCGGTCGGCCACGAGCAGCCGCGGTGCGACGCCGGTCAGCCGCCGCAGCCGCCGCTCGCCTGCTTCGAAGGCCCGTACGGTGGCCAGGTCGCCCATGTCCCCGATGTGCGGGGAGAACCATGCGCTGTGCTCGTCGGCGAGGCACAGCGTGTTCTTGAGGTCCCCGCCGACGGCCAGGGCGGGCCGGACCGGGACCGGGAGTGCGACGGGGGAGGGGGCGTAGCCGCGGGACCGGCGCAGGACGACCTCGCTGCTGTCCGCGCGCAGCCGCACCACGGAGTCGTCGCACGGGACCTCGATGGCCCGGTCGTGCGACAGCCAGGCGTCGGCAAGCCCGGCCAGCCGGGTCAGGGCCTCGCGATCGTCCGTGACGATGGGCTCGCCCGACCGGTTGCCGCTGGTCATCACCAGGACCCGGGGTCCCGGGGGGTCTTCGGGAAGGCCGAACAGGAGATGCTGGAGCGGGGCGTAGGGCAGCATCACGCCCACGTCCGGGCTGCCCTGGCAGACACCTGCGGCCAGTTCCCGTACGTCGTGCGACGCGTGGCGGCGCAGCAGCACGATCGGACGGCGGGGACTGCTGAGCGCGGCGCGTTCGGCCGGGCCGACGCGGGCGAGCCGCGCGGCGGTCGCCAGGTCGGGGCACATCACCGCGAAGGGCTTCGCGCCCCGGCTCTTGCGCCGGCGAAGGCCGGCGACGGCGTCCCGGTCGGCGGCGTCGCACGCGAGGTGATAGCCGCCCACGCCCTTGACCGCGACGATCGCGCCCCGCGCGAGCAGCCTCCTGGACTCGGCGAGGGCCTCCTCGCCTTCGGATCGCCGGGCACCGGTACCGGGAGCGGGGGTGAGCGTGAGCCGGGGGCCGCAGGACCGGCAGGCCACGGGCTGGGCGTGAAAGCGGCGGTCCGAGGGGTCGGCGTACTCGTCGGCACAGGCCGGGCACATGGGGAAGGCGGCCATGGTGGTGGTCGCGCGGTCGTACGGCAGCCCGGTGGCGATGGTGAGGCGGGGGCCGCAGTGCGTGCAGGTGATGAACGGGTGGCGGTACCGGCGGTCCTGCGGATCGGCGAGCTCGCGCAGACAATCGGCGCAGGTCGCGGTGTCCGGCGGGATCAGGGTGCGGCCCTCGCCCCGCTCGGAGGGCAGGATGACGAACCCTTCGGTGCCGAGGGCCGCCACGGACTCGTACGTGACGCCGGAGACGACGGCGAGGGGAGGTGTCTGCTCGCGGACGCGGCGGCAGAACTCCTCGACGCCGTCGGGCTCTCCCTCGATCTCGGCGATCACGCCGCCCGCGTTGTTGCTCACGAATCCCGACAGCGCCAGCTCGCCGGCGAGGCGGTGGACGAAGGGCCGGAAGCCGACGCCCTGCACGACGCCCCGCACCGTGACCCGCCGGCGCACGGCGGCCGCGCGCTCCGGCCGGTTCGTCAGCGTGCTCGTCATGCCGCCGCCTGCCGATGGGATGTCACGAGGTCTCGGCGGCGGTCGGGTCCGCCCCGGCGTGGGCATGGGAGTGGTGGTCTCCCGCGAGGAGCGGCTGGTGCGGCCGGGCCCCGTCGCACACGGCGAGCACCCGGTCCAGGAGCACCTTGATCCCCTGGCCGGTACGAGCGGAGGAACGCACCACCTCCACCCCGGGATTGATCCGCTCGACATGCGACGCGAAGGCGTCCTCGTCGAAGCCGGCGGCCTCCGCCAGGTCGGTCTTGGTGAGGACGACCAGATTCGCCAGGCCGAAGGCCGTGGGGTACTTGACGGGCTTGTCCTCGCCCTCGGTGACGGACATCAGCACCACCCGGAGCGCCTCACCGAGGTCGTAGGAGGCGGGGCAGACGAGATTGCCGACGTTCTCGACGAAGAGCGCCCTGGTGCCGTCCGGCAGCCAGCCGTCCAGATGGCCGCGAAGCTGGTCCGTCTCCAGGTGGCACAGCCCACCGGTCAGCACCTGCTTCACCGGCGCCCCTGATCTGGCGAGCCGGCGCGCGTCGTTCTCGGTCGCGAGGTCGGCGGTGACCGCGGCCACCGGCACGCCGCGCTCGGTCGCCTGGCGCAGGACGAGTTCCAGGAGGGCCGTCTTGCCGCTCCCCGGGCTGGACAGCAGATTGACCGCGGTGACGCCCTGGTGCGCCAGGTCGGTGCGCAGCGTCTCCGCCAGGCGGTCGTTCTTCGCGAGCACGGCCTGCCGCACGTCCACCGTCCGACACATCATGTTCTCTCTCCCCGTCCTGCCTCGTGGAGGGCCGGACACGACCCGGCCTCCGGCAGTTGAACCCCGCTCAGTTCCAGCTCGCGTCCCGTGAGCAGTTCCGCCGCGGGCTGTTCGCACCGCGGGCACCACAGCCGCGGAGGTGAGCCCACCGCGAACTCCGCGTCGCAGCCGGTGCACCGGGCCCGGGCGGGCACCTCCTCGATCAGGAGCTCGGCACCGGCCGCCAACGTGCCGTCCGCCACGAGCTCGAAGGAGAACCGCAGCGCGTCGGACACCACACCTGCCAGTTCGCCGATGCGCAGCTGCACCGATTCGACCGAGGCGGCGCCGTGTTCGCGGGCGACCTCCTCGGCGCTCTCGACAACAGCGGCCGCGATCGACAGTTCATGCATGGCCCGTCACGGTAGGCATGCGCGGCGGGCCCTCGTCCGGAACGCGGGCACCGGTGGGTGCCGATTTCCCCCGGGCGGCGCAAGCCGGGAGCGCATCGGGCGCGTCCCGGGCCCTGCATGGCGTCCCTTGGGAGAGCATCACCTTCCGTGTCCGGCGTCCACCGTGTCGCAGAGTGGCACCGGCCCAGGAGGCGTGATGCACATCCTGCTCGTCGCGAGCGCGTTCAACAGCCTGACCCAGCGGGTCTTCGCCGAACTCCGGGACCGCGGTCACACGGTCGCGGCGGAGCCGGTACGCGGTGACGCGTCCCTGCGTGAGGCCGTGCGCAGGCACGCTCCGGAGCTCGTCATCGCCCCCATGCTCAAGACCGCGATCCCCGAGGACGTGTGGTCCGCGCACACCTGCCTGATCGTGCACCCGGGGCCGCCCGGTGACCGCGGTCCGTCTTCGCTCGACTGGGCCCTGCAGGAAGGCGCCGGGTGGTGGGGGGTGACGGTGCTTCAGGCGGTCGCGGAGATGGATGCGGGCCCCGTCTGGGCCTCGGCGCCCTTCCCCGTTCCGGCGTCCGGCAAGAGCGACGTATACCGGGGCGAGGCCTCCGATGCCGCACTCGAAGCGGTCCTGCAAGCCGTGGAGCGCTTCGCCTCGGGCACGTACACCCCACGGCCCCAGGACGCGACCGAGCATGGCCTGCGCCCGTATCTCCACCAGGATCTGCGCCGGATCGACTGGTCGTCGGAGCCCACCGAGATTGTGCTGCGCAAGCTGCGCGCCGCCGACTCCCACCCCGGGGTGCTCGACGCGTTCCTCGGCGGCGAGTGGTATCTGCACGGCGGCCACCCGGAGGACCGGCTCGTCGGCAGGCCCGGCCAGGTGCTGGCCACCCGGTGCGGTGCGATCTGCCGGGCGACGGTCGACGGCGCGGTGTGGATCCCGCAGCTGCGCGCCAAGCGCCGGCCGGGGGGCGAGAAGACGTTCAAGCTGCCGGCCGTCCAGGCCCTCGGTGACCGGCTGCGGGACGTTCCGGAGCTGACCGCGGAGCTGTGGAAGCCCAGCCGCCACCGCACCTGGGCCGACATCCGCTACGACGAGCGCGCGAGCGTCGGCTTCCTGCGCTTCTCCTTCCCCGGCGGGGCCACGAGCACCGACCACTGCCGGCGGCTGCTGGCCGCCTACCGGCTGGCCTGCTCCCGGCCGACGGACGTCGTCGTCCTCGGAGCCACGAGGGACTTCTTCTCCAACGGCATCCACCTGGGCGTCATCGAGGCCGCCGCCGACCCCGCGCAGGAGTCCTGGGCCAACATCCAGGCCATGGACGACCTCGTGGAGGCGGTTCTGACCACCACCGACCGGCTGGTCGTCTCCGCGCTCGGCGGCAACGCCGCGGCCGGCGGAGCGATGCTGGCGCTGGCGGCGGACGAGGTCTGGTGCCGGGCGGGCACGGTGCTCAATCCGCACTACCGGCTCATGGGCCTGCACGGATCCGAGTACTGGACGTACACCCTGCCGCGCCGGGTGGGGGCGCGCGAAGCGGAGCGGCTGACCCGGGAGGCGCTGCCCGTGAGCGCGGCGAGTGCCCTGCGGACCGGACTGGTCGACCGAGTAGTGGCCTGCGGCCCGGAGGAGTTCTTCGGGGAGGTCACCCGGCTGGCCGCGGGCCTGGCCACCTCGGCGCGGCTGCACGCGCGGATCACGGAGAAGAAGGCCGTACGGGAACGCGAGGAAGCCGCCAAACCGCTCCGCGCCTACCGGGCCGAGGAGCTGGAGCGCATGCGGCTGACCTTCTTCGACGCGGCCGCGCCGTACCACGCCCTCAGGTCGGCCTTCGTACGAAAGGAGCAGGCCACCCGTACGCCGGAGTACCTGCCGGATGAGGCAGAGCAACGCAGTGTGTCCGAGTTGTGAGTGATTGCATGGAATGTAAGCCTCTTCTGGGGTGACGGTCAGCCGACCGGCGCCCGTACCCGCTGCCCTTGGCAGAAGGGGCGTCCGCGCCTGCGGGGCCCGGAAAGGAAGGCGCGATGATGACCGACGTGTCAGCCGCTCGTGGTGTCGACGAGGTGCACATTCTGTGGACCTCGGAGGGGATGAGCTGCGACGGGGACACCGTCTCGGTCACCGCCGCGTCCCTGCCGAGCCTCGAGGACGTCGTGCTGGGAGCGATCCCCGGTCTCCCCAAGGTGCACCTGCACAACAAGGTGCTGGCCTACGAGACCGGTGACGACTTCATGCAGGCCTTCCACCAGGCCGCGCGGGGCGAACTGGGGCCGTATGTCTTCGTCGTGGAGGGCTCCATCCCGAACGAGCGGATCAACGGCGACGGTTACTGGACCTCGATGGGCAACGACCCGGACACCGGCGAGCCGATCACCTTCAACCAGTGGATCGACCGTCTCGCGCCGCAGGCCTACGCCGTCGTGGCGGCCGGGACCTGCGCCACGTACGGCGGCATCCACGCCATGGCCGGCAACCCCACGGGCTGCATGGGCCTCGCCGACTATCTGGGCTGGGACTTCCGCTCCGCGGGCGGGCTGCCGATCGTCAACGTTCCCGGCTGCCCCGTCCAGCCCGACAACTTCATGGAGACCCTCACCTGGGTGCTGTATCAGGCCGCGGGGATGGCGCCGCCGATTCCGCTGGACGAGCAGCTCCGCCCGACCTGGCTGTTCGGCAAGACCGTGCACGAGGGCTGCGACCGGGCCGCCTACTACGAGCAGGGCGACTTCGCCAAGGACTACAACTCGCCCAAGTGCCAGGTGAAGGTCGGCTGCTGGGGCCCGGTGGTGAACTGCAACGTCACCAAGCGCGGCTGGATGGACGGCATCGGCGGCTGCCCCAACGTCGGCGGCGTCTGCATCGGCTGCACCATGCCCGGCTTCCCCGACAAGTTCATGCCGTTCATGGACGAGCCACCGGGCGGCGCCCTGTCGTCCACGGTGCTCAGCTCCACCTACGGGCCGCTCGTACGGACGCTGCGGTCCATCACCAACCGCGCCGCGAACCGGGAACCGAAGTGGCGCCACAACCGTCCCGAGCTGACCTCCGGCTTCTCGCCGCGCTGGTCCGGCCGCTGACCATGCGCGAAAGGACCGTCCTGTGACGACGAGCCAGACCATCCCGACCGGACAGCGCACCCTCACCGATGTCGCGTTCGACCCCATCACCCGGATCGTCGGCAATCTGGGCATCTACACGAAGATCGACTTCAACAACCGCGAAGTCGTCGAGTGCCGCAGCACATCCTCCGTCTTCCGCGGCTACAGCGTCTTCATGAAGGGCAAGGACCCGCGGGACGCCCACTTCATCACCAGCCGCATCTGCGGCATCTGCGGGGACAATCACGCCGTCTGTTCGGTGTACGCACAGAACATGGCCTACGGGGTGAAGCCTCCGCCGCTCGCGGACTGGATGATCAACCTCGGCGAAGCCGCGGAGTACATGTTCGACCACACGATCTTCCAGGACAACATGGTCTTCGTCGACTACTGCGAACGCATGGTCAGGGAGACCAACCCGGGCGTTCTGGAGCAGGCCGAGCGGACCCCGGCTCCCGGCGCCGACCTGCACGGCCACAGGACCGTGGCCGACATCATGCGGTCCTACAACCCCTTCGAGGGCGCGACGTACAAGGAGGCGCTCGTCATGAGCCGCCTCACCCGCGAGATGATCTGCCTGATGGAGGGTCGGCACGTCCACCCCTCCACGCTCTACCCCGGCGGTGTCGGCACGGTCGCCACCCCGCAGGTCTTCACCGACTATCTCGTCCGGCTGACGCGGTGCCTCGACTTCGTCAAGCGGACCGTCGCCATGAACGACGACGTCTTCGACTTCTTCTACGAGGCGCTGCCGGGCTACGAGGAGGTCGGCCGCCGCCGGACGCTGCTCGGCTGCTGGGGCGCCTTCCAGGACCCCGAGATCGTCGACTACGACTACCGGCGGATGAACGAGTGGGGCAACGCCATGTTCGTCACCCCCGGCATCGTCGTCGACAACGAGCTGGTCACCACCGACCTGGTCGACATCAACCTGGGCATGCGCATCCTGCTCGGCAGCTCGTACTACGAGGACTGGGCCGGCGAGCAGACCTTCGTCGACAAGGATCCGCTCGGCAACCCCGTGGACAAGCGGCACCCGTGGAACCAGACCACGCTGCCCGCACCGCAGAAGCGCGATCTGGGAGAGGGCGGCAAGTACAGCTGGGTGATGAGCCCCCGGTGGTACGACCGGCGCACGGGTGACCATCTCGCTCTGGACACCGGCGGCGGGCCGATCGCCCGGCTGTGGTCCACCGCACTGGCCGGCAAAGTCCGCACGCCCTATGTCCGTTCCACCGGGCACAGCGTGGAGATCGACCTGCCGAAGACCCCCGGCACGCCGGAGGTCCACCTGGAGTGGAAGCCCCCGCCGTTCCCCAACACCATCGAGCGCAACCGGGCCCGGATGTACTTCGTGGCCTATGCCGCCGCGATGGCCCTCTACTTCGTGGACCGGGGCCTGGAGGAGGTCCGGGCCGGACGCACCAAGACCTTCCAGGACTTCAAGGTGCCGAAGGAGGCCATCGGCGTGGGCTTCCACGAGGCCGTGCGCGGTGTGCTCTCCCACCACCTGGTCATCCGTGACAGCAAGATCGCGAACTACCACCCGTACCCGCCGACCCCCTGGAATGCCAGCCCCCGGGACTCCTATGGAACCCCCGGGCCGTACGAGGACGCGGTCCAGGGCTGTCCGGTCTTCGAGGAGAACGGCCCGGACAACTTCAAGGGCATCGACATCATGCGCACCGTGCGCAGCTTCGACCCGTGCCTGCCCTGCGGCGTGCACATGTACCTCGGCGGCGGGCGCACCCTCAAGCAGATGCACTCCCCGACATTCGGCGCGGTCGGGTAGGGCCGCCGGGATGCCATGGGATGACGAGCACGCACGCGCGCAGGTGGCCAGGGCCGAGGAGTTGCTGGCCGGTCTGGAGACCCTGCCGGACAGTGCCGCGGCCGCACGGGCCGTCGAGACCGTCGAGGCGCTGGTCGGCCTCTACGGTGACTGCCTCGCCAGGGTCATCGAGTACGCGGCCGAAACCGCGGACACCGACGGAGCGGGAGAGGCCGACGACGGCACGGCCGCCGGCCGTACGGGTCTCAGCGGTCTGCTGGACCGGCTCGCGGCCGACGAACTCGTCGGCCATCTGCTGCTCGTGCACGACCTGCACCCCGACCCGGTGGAGACCCGGGTGCGGAGAGCGCTGGATGAGGTGGGCCGCCATGTGCGGTCGCAGGGCTGCGAGTTGGAGCTGCTGGAGCTGTCGGACACGGCCGTACGGATCCGGCTCGAGCGCCGCGGCCACGGCTGCTCGTCTGCCCAGGAACCGGCAGAGCAGGCCGTACGGGATGCCATCGCCGGAGCAGCGCCCGAGATCCTCGACGTCGGGATCGAGAGCGGCCCGGAGCCGGTGCCGGAGACCCTCATCCCGGTGGAGGCGCTGTTCCAGGGCCGGACGCCCGCGGGACGGAGTGCCGGATGAGCCCCGCGACGACGCACTTCGCCGCACCCCGCCTGCGGCGCCTCGCGCACCACGCCATTCGCCCCGGCGGGACCGGCGGGACTGGCGGCATTGGCGGGACCACGGTCCCGGAGGCGGGGGGAGGGCACCCCCGCCAGACTGGCCACGATGGCCCGGAGCGGTGCGACCTGTGCGCCGAGCCGATCGACCAGGCACACCGTCACCTGCTCGACCTGCACACGGGCGCCATGTCCTGCGCCTGCCGCGCCTGCTCCCTGCTCTTCGACCGGCAGGAGGCGGGAGGAGCGCTCCCCCAGACTCCGTCCGGGAGGTACCGCCTCCGGCTCCTGCCGCGGCGCAGGCTGCGGCTGGACGGCTGTGACATCGACGAGATGCTCTGGGCCGGTCTGGGCATCCCTGTCGACCTCGCATTCTTTACGCGCAGCGGGTCGTCGGGGGAGGTCTCGGCCGGCTATCCGAGCCCGCTGGGCACCATGCGTTCCACGGTGGATCCGCACAGCTGGCGCGAGCTGGAGGCCTCCCACCCGGCTCTGAGCACGATGGCGGAGGACGTCGAAGCTCTGCTGGTGAACCAGGCCGACGGCGCTCGGGAGCACTGGCTGGTGCCTCTGGACGACTGCTACCGGCTGGTGGCCGTGGTGCGCGCACACTGGAAGGGACTGGGTGGTGGTCCCCAGGTGTGGGAGCAGGTCAGATCCTTCTTCGATGAACTCTCCACCGACTTCCGAACCACGACCGAGGAGGCGTCATGGGCATCACCGTAGGCAAGCCCGACGTACAGCTCGACAAGGCGGCACACGTCAGAGGGGTCCGGCGCGGCAACCACAGGGGCGTCATCAAGTACCACCCCGGGCATCTGCCCGATGACCGCTCGACGGCCCGCCGGTCCACCGGGATCAACGCCAGGCACCGGGAACCCGTGATGCCCGACATGCCGAACCTGTCCCCGGCGTGACGGTGACGGACCGTACGGCGGCGCGCCACGCGATCCCGGACCTGGCTTTCGCGATCACCGGTGTGGAGCCGGAGCGCTACGCCGCGGTTCCGACGCTGCGCTTCCGGCTGGAGATCACCCGCGCCGGCGGCGGCCCAGTGGACTCGGTCAGCCTGACGACGGCGATCTTGATCGACGCGGCCCGGCGCCGCTACGGCCCGGAGGCCCGGCGGGCCCTGACCGAGCTCTTCGGCGAGCCGCAGCGGTGGGGCAGCACCATGCGCCCCCTTCACTGGGCGCGGACGACGGTGGTCGTGCCGCCGTTCGACAGGGGCACCGCAGTCGACATCACGGTGCCGTGCCCGTACGACATCGAGTTGGGTGTGACCAAGTACCTGCGCGCCGTCCGGGACGGGGACGTGCCCCTGAACTTCCTCTTCGGCGGCACCGTCTTCTTCCGGGCCGCCGAGGGACCGCTGCGGACCGCCCAGATCTCCTGGACCAAGGACACCGCGTACGGACTGCCCGCCGACCTGTGGCACGAGCTGATCGACCGGTACTTCGGCGGCAGTCCCTGGCTGCGGCTGTCCAGGGAGACCTACGACCGGCTCGACGCCTTCCGGGCGCGTGAAGTGCTCGGCGGCTGGGACGACACGATCCGCGGCCTGCTCGAGAGGGCCGCCCTCCAGGAAACCCCCGCGAAAGCCCTCACGGAAACCCGTACGGAAACCCTCGGGGAAGCCACGACCACCGGAACCGGAGCGCCATGCACACCGTAGAAAAGGCCGCGGAGACGGCCGTGGAGAAGATCGTGCGCACCTGCCTCTACGAGGGCTACCTGCTCTGGCCGTACCGCAGGTCCGCGCTGAAGAACGCCAAGCGCTGGACCTTCGGCGGGGTCTTCCCGCAGGCGTGCGCCGCCGAGCTCGGTGAACAGAGCGTGATGCAGACCCAGGTCCTCTTCGACACCGGTCATGCGGAGGGGAGCGCGGCCGATGTGGATGTGTCGATCCGCGTACGGTTTCTGCAGGTCGTCGACCGTGGTGTCGTCCGGGAAGGACCGGACGGACCGCAGCCCGTCGACGAGCTGACCGTGGACGGAGAGCGTTACCTCGCCTGGCAGGAGGCCGTCGAACGCGAGGTGCTCGTCCCCGTGACACTGCCCGCGGGCCTGCGGGATCCCGCCACGGCCGCCATCGACTTCCCCGCGGGCACCGATCGTGAGCCACTGGTCGACGCGTCGGGCCGCCACGTCGGCAGTCTCGTCCGCAGCCGGCGGCCGCTCACCGGCACGGTGGAAGTGGGCGCTGTGCGTGTCGCGGACGGCGTGCACCGGCTGACGGTGCGGATCGAGAACACCACGCCGTATCCCGGTCCGGAGGCCGGCGCGCCCAACGCCCGGGAGGAGGCCGCCGCGTACGCCTTCGTCTCCACTCACACGCTGCTGCACAGCGACGCCGGACGCTTCGTCTCCCTCATCGACCCGCCGGCCCGCCTGTGCGCCCTCGCCGCGGCCTGCGACAACCGGGGCACCTGGCCCGTACTCGTGGACGACGGCGAGGGCCGCCCCCCAGGAGCGCGGCGGGACAGCACACCAGGCGCGCACACGGTGCTGTCGTCCCCCGTCACCCTGTACGACTTTCCGGCGGTGGCCCCGGAGAGCCCCGGAGACCTCTTCGACGGGACGGAGATCGACCAGTTGCTCGTCCTCAGCGTGCTGAGCCTGACCGAGGAGGAGCAGGCGGAGGCCCGGGCCTGCGACCCCAGAGCGCGGGAGATCCTCGACCGCTGCGCGGGGCTGAGCCCTGACGAACTGATCGGCCTGCACGGGACCATCCGCGAGTTCCGGCCCTCGGAGGACGCGTGAGTGGGCAGCTGTCCGGTGACGCCGTGTCACCCGGGATCGGGAAGACCGTGACCGTGGACGGGGTTCCGCTGCGTCCGGGGAGCCGGGTGCGGCTGAGGCCGTCCGGCGGGGCCGACATCTTCGATCTCGCACTCGCCGGGCGCATCGCCGAAGTAGTCGGCGTGGAGGAGGATTTCGAGGGCCGGATCCACGTCGCGGTCGTCCTGGAAGGGGACCCGGGACGCGACTTCGGGGGGAATGGGCAGATCGGTCACCGCTTCTTCTTCTCGCCCGGGGAACTGGATCCGGCCGGGCCCGCCACTCAGGGGACGGGTGCACCCCCTCGCCCGCGCATCCTGGTCGCCGGCATCGGAAATGTCTTTATGGCCGATGACGGATTCGGCCCGGCCGTGGCCGCCGCTCTGAGCCGGCGGACGCTTCCCGACGGCGTCCACGTAGTGGACTTCGGCATTCGCGGAATGGACCTCGCCTACCGGCTGCTCGAGGGCTACGACGCCGCTCTGCTCGTGGATGCCGCCCCCAGAGGGGAGCGCCCCGGCACGCTGTCGGTCATCGAGCCCGATATCGAGGACATGGAAGGCGCCCCCGAGACGCACGCCATGGACCCGGTCAAGGTCCTGGCACTCGCCCGCCACCTCAGCGACGGCAGCGACGGACCGCTGCCCCGCATCCTCGTCGTCGGTTGCGAGCCCGCGGTGCGGATGACCGGTGACGAGCCGGATGTGCTGGTGGAGCTCAGCGAACCCGTTCAGCGGGCGGTCGAGGAGGCGGTACGGCTCGTCGAGTCGCTGGTGGCGGAGCTGCTGGAGGAAGCGCCTGCCACCGCACCGGGCACTCTGGGAGAGGAGGTGATTCCTCGATGAGGAACGGCATCTTCATCCCGGCGATCGTGGTGCGCATCGCCGTCGGCGCACTGGCCGCCGCGGCGGTCGCGGTGGTCCTGTCAGAAGCCCCGGAGGCCTGGCGCTACATCAAGATGGAGACGATGTGACGACGTAGGGCGGCCCGGGGTTCACTGAGCTGAACGCCCCCTCCTGGGAGGGGCTGTTCAGCTCAGTGAACCCCGGGCCGTCGGCGTCACACGCCTGGGCCGAGCCGCCCCAGACAGCGCGTACCGCCCAGGAGCCCGAGGGGCGCAGGCGCGGCGCGAAGCGGATCCTGCGCGAGGCCGAGGCGCATCCCGCGGCCCGCCACCCGGAGGTGTCGATCTCCGCCGAGCAGGTCGCGGAGACGGCCGTCACGGTCCTCGTGGCCCGCGGCGCGACGTCGGAGATGCTGGTGCTCGGCTCGCGCGGGCGGGGCGTCGTGTCCGGCCGGCTTCTCGGTTCCGCCGGCGGCAGGTGCTCGCGCGGGCCTGGAGCCCGCCGGCCGTGTTCGCGTACAGCCCGGGGTCGCTGCAGCTCCGCGCCCGCCGAGGCACCTCCAGACGTCCCTTCCGGTCCCTGATCGGGCCTGAGGGACCGGCCATTGGGAACTTTCGGCACGCCGACGTGGGCCGGACGTCACCACGTTCGGCCGCGCGGTCGCAGCTACGTGGGGAACCACCACCACGTGCCCCGACGGCATGGGGGCTTGCTCCGTGGCCGGCCCGCCGGGCGGCACTGACGATGTGCGCGGCGGAACTCGCACCCGTACAGCACGTCGTGCTGCCTCGCCGGGCGCGTCCCCGGCACGACGCTCCCGGGCCGGCTCGCCTGCGAGGAACTGATCGCCGATCCGCTACTCGTCCGAGGAGGCCCACCCGTGCACCTGTCCAGACACCTCGCACCGGCCGCAGCCGCGCTCCTCGCCGTGGCCACGCTCGGCGGTCCGGCCGCCCTGGCCACCGGAAGTGCGCACAGCCACTGCGCACGCCAGGACCGCATCGCCGTGCCCGGCGCGCAGCACCAGACAGCGGCCTGCCTGGACGACATGACCACCGCTGCGCTCACCGGCACCCAGTACACCGACTCCACGGACTGGGCCTCGCTGACGGCGAAGGGCACCGAGAACCCCTCGGGCGTTCCGGGCATCCAGGTCGACGGCTACTTCCCGGACTCCTCGCATCTGAACCCCACGCACGGCTGGAACCACGACGCGCAGTTCGTCATCCGGCTGCCGGAGCGCTGGAACGGCGGGCTGGTGGTGACCGGCGCGCCCGGCACGCGCAAGCAGTACTCCCTGGACCCCCTCATCTCCGACTGGGCCCTGGCCAAGGGCTACGCCTTCGCCTCGACCGACAAGGGCAACAGCGGACCGGACTTCTACACCGACGGGGACCGGCCCGGCGACGCGATCGCCGAATGGCACCGGCGTACCACCCAACTCACCCGCGCCGCCAGGGCCGTGGCCGAGCAGACTTACGGGCACGCTCCGCGCCGCACCTACATGACCGGCATCTCCAACGGCGGTTACCTCACCCGCTGGCAGCTGGAGAACCACCCCGAGCTGTACGACGGCGGGGCGGACTGGGAGGGCGCGCTGTGGACGCCGGAGGGACCCAATCTCTTCACCTACCTGCCGACCGGCGTCGCCCACCAGGCGGGCCGCGCCACCCACGACGACATGATCGCCGCCGGCTACGCCCCCGGCACGGAATTCCTGTGGCCGTACCACGAGGCCGTCTACTGGGGGCTGACGCAGAAGGTCTACCGGGCCGAGTTCGACCCCTCGTACGACCCCGACTGCCCTGGCGCGTCGGCCGGTTCGACGATCGCGGAGATCCTCGCCCCCTGCGCCTCGGACGCGTCGTACGACTACGCCGCCCGCCCGCGGTCCGTGCACCGGGCGGTCGAACGGATCTCGTTGACCGGCCGGATCGGCAAGCCCATGATCACTCTGCACGGTGACCTGGACGCGCTGCTGCCGATCGCGACCGACTCCGACGTCTACGCGGACATGATCGCCGACCGGCATCGCGCCCGGCTGCACCGCTCCTACACGGTCGAGGGCGGCACGCACGTCGACGGCCTCTACGACACCCACCCGGACCGGCTCCGCCCCATCCTGCCCTGCTACCGCACCGCCTTCGACGTCCTCACCGACTGGGTCGAGCGCCACGCGGCCCCGCCCGCCGGCGGCACCGTCCCCAAGCCCGCTTCAGGCGACGTCGTCAACTCCTGCTCACTGCGCTGACCCGCGCCCAGCAGGAGAGCTCCGGATCAGTGCCATGCCCCGGACCTGCTCCACCGTGGTCGCGACGTTCCGGAGGATGGCGACCAGATCGGTCCGGGTGTGCCCGGTCGCGGGCGGGGCCTCGGCCATGCCTGCCGACTCCAGTGCGGTGCTGGAGCGGGCCCGCGAGCGCGGCGAGATCCGCAAGGTGGCCGACCTGGAGGCCGCTGTCTCGGCCCTGCTCGGCCCGTTCTCCGCCGACTACATGGCCGGGCGGGGATAAACCGACTCGTTCGGTACAGAAAACCGGCGCGGCTCACGGTGGCAGCGCAGCGGGTCGCCGCGGAGCGCCCCGGCTCGGGCCCATGGGCGATGCACTCCCTCATGCCCGCTGCGGGATGACGGCGACCGGGCAGTCGGAGTGGTGCAGCAGGGCGTGGATGACCCGGCCGAGCTGGAGACCGGAGTGGCCGTGCTGCCGCAGGGCGCCGACGACCAGCAGGTCGGCGTCGGCCGATTTGTTCAAAAGGACCTTGTGGGCCGGGCCCTCGATGACCTCGCGGTGCCAGACGGTCCGGCTGTGGTCGCGTACGGCCTGGTTCAGCGCGTCGGTGAGGACGGCCGAGGCCTGGTCCTCGTGGACCTGGACGGCGTCGTCGGCGATCAGGGGGTGGTCCACGTGCTCGTGAGCCGGGCGGCGCCAGGCCCGCACGGCGAAAAGCGGGCAGCCGCGCACCTCGGCCTCGCGGAAGGCGAACCGTACGGCGGCCGAGCCCTCGGTGGTGTCGCCGACCCCCAGAACGATCCGGTGGAAGGTCCCCCGCTGGTTCAGACCCGCACCGCGGACCACGATCACCGGGCATGTGGCGCGGCCCGCCATGGAGAGGCTGACGGAGCCCAGCAGCATCCCGGCGAGCTCGCTCCGGCCGCGGGACCCCGTCACCAGGGCGAAGGCCTCCCGGCCCGCACTCAGCAGCGCGGTCACGGCGTCATCAGGCAGCACCTCGCTCGACACCCTCACCTCGGGGTTGCGCAGCCGGGCCCGTTCCGCGGAGGAGGCGGTGATGTGCCCGGCCAGCTCCTCTTTGGTGGGGCGGTCGGTACCGAGGGACGGCCGGCCTCCTTCGTAGCGCTCCCACCGGGAGGCATGGACCAGGTGCAGGGGCAGCCCGTGGAGGGCCGCCTCGTCCACGGCCCAGTCCAGGGCCTGCAGGCTGAACTCCGATCCGTCGACACCCACGACCAGCGGGAGTTCCATGGTCCCCACCGCCCTTCGCTCCGGCTGACGGGAGGTACTCCGGGTACCCCCGTGGGCACGCTCGCACCGCCCGGGTCAGGGCCGGTCGGCCCACCTCCGTGCCCCTTCAGACCCTGGGGCCGGGCCACTTCTCGCCGGATGCTGGAGGTGACGGCTGGAGCAGGGGGCTGGGCGGCTCCGTCTGCGAGCGGGAGCCAGGCCCCGACCCACCGGACGTCGAACCGATCCGACGAAGCAGCGGGGAGGAGGAGGCTCCATGCCTGAGACCCCGTACATCGTGAGCGATGTGATGACACGGACCGTGGTCGCCGTGGGCCGCGACGCGCCCTTCAAGGAGATCGTCAGGACCATGGAGCGGTGGAAGGTCAGCGCGCTGCCGGTCCTTGAGGGCGAAGGGCGGGTCATCGGGGTCGTCTCCGAGGCGGACCTGCTGCCCAAGGAGGAGTTCCGCGACAGCGACCCGAGCCGCGGCGAGCAACTGCGACGCCTGTCCGATCTGGCCAAGGCGGGAGCGGTGACCGCGGAAGAGCTCATGAGCGCACCCGCCGTGACCGTCCACCCGAGCGCAACTCTGGCCCAGGCGGCCCGGATCATGGCCGTACGGCACGTCAAGCGGCTGCCCGTCATCGATGACGAGGGCATGCTGCAGGGCGTCGTCAGCCGAGGCGATCTGCTCAAGATCTTCCTGCGGTCGGACGAGGACATCGCGGAGGAGGTCCGCCGCACGGTCGTGGCCTACCTCTTCCCCGGCCTCGCCCGGCCCGTGCACGTCGACGTGAACGAGGGAGTCGTCACCCTCAGCGGGCAGATCCGGGACACCTCGCTCATCTCGGTGGCGGCGCGCCTGGTACGAGCCGTGGAGGGGGTCGTGGACGTCGAGTGCCACCTCAGGGGTGAGCCCGGCGCCCCTACCGGGACCGGATCCGGACCCACGTCCTGACCACGAGCGCGGACCCTTCCGGGCCCGTGTGCGGGCCCTTCGCGGCCCGTGTCACATCCAGGAGTCACCTCGGGCGGCGTGATCGACAGCGTGGCCTGCCTGGACGTGTCGGACGGCCGGATCACCGAGATCCGCGTCATCAGCAACCCCGACAAGCTCCGCCACGTCATCCCGCCTTAAGGATCAGGGGGACGCGCCTGAGGCTCGATGTCGAGGACGTCCCGCACCGTAAGCCGCCGGAGTCGCTGCCGGATCGTGGGCCGCATGAGCATATGGGCGGTTTGGGGTACTTGCGGTGATGGGGAGTCCTGGACCGAGGCGGTGGTCCAGCAATCGCCCTCCGCGTACACCTCGCGGAGCCCATGGTCCTGCACCGGACCTGCACCGGAAATTGAGTTGCCCGGCCGCACCGAGTTCCTGGTCGGACGGACGGAGTGAGGAGGCCCGTCATGACTGAGAAGGTTGCCCCGAACGTGCACGAACGGTTGCGCCTCCTGGAGTCCCAGGTCCAGACCCTGGCCCAGGCCGTCCGGGCACTCGCGGAGGGCCTGGAGGAGATCCCGTCCCAGGACACCGAGATGGAGGAAGAGGCAGCCCGAGGCGCGCGGCTCGCGCACGAACTCCTGCTCTCCCAAGGGCTGTAGACCAGGAGTCGGTCGACGAGAGCGGGTGGTCTACGGTCGCGGGCTTTCGGCATCCGGAAAGCTGGTGGGTGAATACGAGCGCCGGGCCTGCCCCGTGGGGCAGGCCCGGCGCCGTCCTGCAGTGCAGGACCGTAGTGGCTGGCAGATTACAGAACGGTGTGGCTGTCGCTGTCACTGGAGCCGAGGTACTGGCCGTCGCCGGCGTAGGTGCCGGTGATGGTGTCGGCCCCCGACACGGTGAGCGCGTTGGTGGTGGTGGTCGCGACGCCGCTGCCGTCCAGAGGCACCCCGGTCAGCGTCACCGAGTTGGCGCCGGTGACGACGAAGTCGACGGTCCCCGTGGGGACCCCGGCGCCGGGGGCCACAGGTTGTACGGCGGCGGTCAAGGTGACCGTCTCTCCAGATGTCGACGGGTCCGGGAAGGAGGTGACGGTCATGGTCGTCTGGGCGGCGTTGACGGTCTGGGTGTCGGTGCCGTTGGAGGTGTTGAAGTTTCCGTCGCCGGTGTAGGTGGCGGTGATGGTGTGTGTGCCGACGGCGAGGGTGCTGTCGGTGACGGTGGCGGTGCCGCCGGTGAGTGTTGCGGTTTGGGTTGCGCCGCCGTCGATCTGGTAGGTGACGGTGCCGGTGGGGGTGCCTGCGCCGGGTGGGTTGGCGGTGACGGCGAAGGTGATGGTGGCTGTTTCGCCGAAGTCGGTGGGGTCGGGTGCGGTGGTGACGGTGGTGGTGGTGTCGGCTGCGGTGACGGTGTGGGTGTCGGTGCCGTTGGAGGTGTTGAAGTTTCCGTCGCCGGTGTAGGTGGCGGTGATGGTGTGTGTGCCGACGGCGAGGGTGCTGTCGGTGACGGTGGCGGTGCCGCCGGTGAGTGTTGCGGTTT
>NZ_JBQQBX010000039.1:0-73673 GCF_052245475.1 Streptomyces sp. 7N604
GGGGTCGGGGGGGATGTTTTCCACTCCCGCCACCGGAAGGGGTGAACGGTCGTGACTTTCGAGGGAGATCGGCGTTGCGACGCGGTACGAATCCCCGTGCCGCGCAGGACACCAAGCCGGACACCGGGATCGTCCGCGCCCGCCCTGCTGGTCACGCGCGCGTGACCAGCAGGTCAGACGGGAGGTCAGACCGGCGCGAGCTGCCGCCGGGTGGTGCGGCGGGCCGCCGCGCGCCCCGGGTCGAGCGCCGGTACGGCGGCCAGCAGCTGCCGGGTGTACGCGTGCTGCGGCGCACCGTACACCTCGTCGACCGCCCCCTGTTCGACGATCCTCCCCTGACGCATGACCGCGACCCGATCGCTGACCCTCGAGGGCGCGGGCGCTGGCACTCGTCCGGACCTCTCGGTTGCTGCGAGCGGAAAGGGATGGGGGGCAGGCAGCAGCGACGGTCGCCCGTACGGAGAAACGTTTGATGCGCCTGCAGACGGAAGTCGCCCGGGGCGCGGTCGAGAACGCAAAAAGTCGGGGCTGAAGGGCCCTGGATTCAGGAAGTCCGACGCGCGCGCGGGTCAGGCGTCAGCGACAGATGACGTCTGCTACGCAGGTGTCCGGTCACGCCGATGAGCGCCAGCTCAATGGCGGTGAGATCGGTGACGGGACGGTGCGACATGGGCAGAAACATGAATGAACTTTCGGCCCCTGTCGACGCGGGCCCTCAACTCTTCGGAAATGGCCAGGGGTTGGGCTTGCAGATGGCACCGTCGGTCGCCAGGTACTTGGTCTGCTGCATCATGACCGGCGCCAGGGCACCCGTCTTGGTGCAGCCCTCGTGGCTGTGCCCGAGCCGGTGGCCCACTTCGTGGTTGATCAGCATCTGGCGGTAGGCGAACATCTTGTCGTCGCCGTACGTCTCCGCGCCCTGAGCCCACCGGTACGCGTTGATCATGATGCGCTCGGTGGAGGCGGAGTCGCAGGACACGTTGTCGACCGTCGTGTCCAGGCCGGACTTCGCGCACCAGGTCGCGGTGGTGCGGGGGCTCGCGAGGGTGATCACCCAGTCCGCGTCCCCGGACGAGACGCGCTCGAAGGTGCGGGTGCCGCCCTGGCCCCAACTGCGCTCGTCGTTGAGGGTCTTGTGCACGGCCTGCGCGAAGAGCGCCCCGTCGAGCGGAAGTCCCTTCTCGACGTCCACGCGGTAGCGCACGACCTGGCCCTTGCCGGGCGCCTTGTCGTGCCCGCCGACGGCCTCGAAGTCGCCGGACCCGGCGAGCTTCTCGTCGAGCGGGTACGTGGCGGCCATCTTCTGGGCATACGTCAGGGGCGCGGCGGGGGGCCTGGAGGGTGTCGGCCGGTTGTCGGAGCGGGAGGCGTCGCCGTCGTCCTTGCGGGGGACGTCGGTCGTGGCCGGTGACACGCTGCGGGTCAGGTCGCCGCCGGCCATCTGGCCTGCGACGACGACGGCGAGCACGGTGGTGACGGCCGCGGCCGCGACGCCGGTCAAGGCCCGGCCCTTCCCGCCCTTGGCGCGCCGCGCACCGGCCTCGGCGTCGTCGAGCGCCGGCTCCTCATCGGGCATCCACGGGTCCGAAGCCCCGGCGGGGTAGACGTCGTCATCGAAGGCATCGATGAACTCCTGGCGCGGCCGCGGCACGAAGACGCCTCCCGGCGGGGTTTGTACGGCGGCGGCCGCCGCGGATCCGGCAACGGCCCCGGGCGCCCGCCGCCCAGCCGCGCCATATGCAGGCACACCGTGCGGGGGCGTCCCCGGACGCCCGCGGCCCTGGCCGCCCTCGAAAACCGGAACGCCCTGTGCCGGCGTCGCATCCCCAACACCACGAGCCCGCGGCACGCCCTGCGGCGGCGTCCCCTGCCCGGCACGGCCGCCGCCGGCCTGCGGCACACCGTGCGGCGGCATCCCCGGCCCTGCGCGTCCACCGCGAGCCTGCGGCGCACCGTGCGGCGGCATCTCCTGCCCGGCACGACCCCCCGGCCCACCGAACTGCGGCACACCCTGCGCCGGAGTCGGCTGACCCGACCCCCCGCCTCGGGCCCGCGGAACACCGTGCGGCGGCGTCCCCTGCCCGGCACGACCCCCCGGCCCACCGAACTGCGGCACACCCTGCGCCGGAGTCGGCTGACCCGGCCCCCCACCCCGCCCACGCGGCACGCCCTGCGGCGGCGTGCCCAGGTGGGCGGCGGGGGTGCCGTACGGCGGGGTGCCCCAGGCGCCGCCCGGCTCGCGCTGTTCGGGGTGACCGCCGCGGACTCCCGGCGGCGGAGTCGCGGGGCCCGGCGCGCTCCGGGCGGCAGCTGCGCCGGAGGCGGCGTCCCGCCCCGGCGCTATCTCCGTGGTGTCGGCCGCTTCCGTGCGGCCGCGACGGCTATGACGTCCCACGCGTCGATTCAGCTCCTGCCCGCATCGCCGGCCCCGGCCGCACCCGTATCCGCGGCCACCTCGTCGTCCTGCAGCTCGCGGAAGGCCCGCGCAACCGCCTCGGGATACTCCATCATCGCCACGTGCCCGGCCTCCGGGAGGGTCAGCAGCCGCGAGTCGCGGAAGGCCCGAGAGGCCCGATTCGCCATCCGGAAGGAGACGAGTTTGTCACGGCCGCCGTACACGAGCAGCGTCGGCGCGAGCACTCGTTCCGCCTGCCGCCACAGGGAATGCTGACCGCCAAGCGTGTACGCGTCAACGACCCCGCGCGAGGAGCGGGCCATCACATCCCAGAAGTACGGCAGTTTGAGCCGCCGTTCGTACTCGCGGACCGCCGCCGTGAAGCCGTCGGGATCGACCCGCCCCGGATCGCCGTAGCAGAGGCCCAGCACCTCGAGGGTGCGCCGCTCGGCGGTCCACGTCCTGGTCAGCCGGGCGAACAGGGACGTCACGCCGGGCACCGCCAGCAGCGCGGTCGGCAGCGCCGACAGCTGCGGGGGGCGCTCGGGCAGTGCAGGCGAGACCAGCGTGAGCGTGCGCACCAGGTCCGGCCGGACCGCGGCCACGCGCGTGGTGATGGCCCCGCCCAGCGAGTTCCCGAGCAGGTGCACGGGCCCGCGCCCGGCGGCGTCGAGATAGCGGATGACGGCCCGCGCATGCCCCGAAATGGAGTAATCGCCGTCGTCCGGCGGAGTCGAGTACCCGAACCCCGGAAGGTCGATGGCCTCGCCGTCCACCCGGTCCTCGAGCGCCTCCATCAGCGAGGACCAGTTGAGCGAGGAGCCGCCGAGACCGTGGACGTACAGCGCGGGCGGCAGCCCTTCGCGGGCCGGCGGCCGGGCCCGTACGGCCAGATTCAGCCCCGGCAGGGCGACCGGCCGCATCTCCTCCCCTCTGCCGGCAAGGGCACCGCGCGCGTGGGTTGCCGCGTGCGCGGCGCGGGTACCCGGCAGCTCGGTCGAAGACATGCGGCAATGTTACGAGACGATCACGCTGTGGTTTGTGTGTTCGCCATCACACCAAGTCATGGCGCCCGGGCACGGCCTCTCATAGGCTCGTGTAGAGGGCGCTCGCCCTGGAAAGGGGAGCCACCATGTCTGTCGACCCGACCGATCCGGAAACCTTCGAGAACGATATCGACGAGGCGGAGGAGCACGACGCCGAGGCCCCGGAGGCCGACGCCGCCGAGCAGCATGCCGAGCTGGTGGAGCAGCGCGATGCGCCCCTGGGAGAGCGCTCGCTGGACTCCGCGAACCCCGCGGACGCCACCGAGCAGACCCGGGTGGTCGAGCTGAATGAGGACGACTACCGGTGACCTGCCCCTTTTGTCAGCCCCCTCGCAGGCCGCACAGAGTGTCCGGTCAGTGAAATTCTCGGCCCGCACCGCGCACACCAGGGTTACCCAAAAGTACGATGGCGGACGCGGCGGACACGGCGTCGCCGCATAGCGGCACAACCCAGCCGCATAGCGGAACAACCCATTGGGAGGCGGCGTGACAGCCATCGAGCAGACCGAGGCGCGCCCGCGAGGCACGCGCCTGCCGCGCCGAGCCCGACGTAACCAGCTCCTGGGCGCGGCCCAGGAAGTCTTCGTCGCGCAGGGCTACCACGCGGCCGCGATGGACGACATCGCCGAGCGGGCCGGAGTCAGCAAGCCGGTGCTGTACCAGCACTTCCCCGGCAAGCTGGACCTGTATCTGGCCCTGCTCGACCAGCACTGCGAAGCCCTGCTCCAGGCGGTGCGCGCCGCGCTCGCCTCCACCACGGACAACAAGCAGCGCGTCGCTGCCACCATGGACGCCTACTACGCGTTCGTCCAGGACGAGGGCGGCGCCTTCCGGCTGGTCTTCGAGTCCGACCTGACGAACGAGCCCGCGGTCCGCGAACGCGTCGACAAGGTCAGCCTGGACTGCGCGAAGGCCGTGAGCGAGGTCATCGCCGAGGACACCGACCTGCCGGGCGAACAGGCGATGCTGCTCGCGGTCGGCATGTGCGGCATGGCGCAGATCACGGCGCGCTACTGGCTGGGCTCCGGCCAGCAGCTGGACCGCGACGCGGCGGCCAAGCTCGTCTCGTCGCTGTCCTGGCGCGGCATCGCCGGCTTCCCGCTGCACGGCGCGAGCCAGCCGCACTGACCGCGGCGCACACCCGCCCCGCCCGCTGTTCGCTGCAGGCGTGCACGGCTGACGGCTTGCGGGCCCCCGCACCGGGCTAATGTGTGCTGCGTACGGCGCGGCTGACCGCGCACCCCAACTGACCGTCGGAGGGACGAAGCCGTGGAGGTCAAGATCGGCGTGCAGCACGCGCCCCGCGAGATCACCTTGGAGAGCGGGCAGTCTGCCGAGGAGGTCGAGCGCGCGGTGGCGGAGGCGCTCGTCGGCAAGGCGCAGCTGCTGACCCTGGTGGACGACCACGGCCGCAAGGTCCTGGTTCCTGCCGACCGGCTGGCCTACGTGGAGATCGGTGAGCCGACTGCCCGCAAGGTGGGCTTCGGCGCCGCGTAACCACGCTGACCAGCAGAACGTGTGCCGGCGGTCCGGCGGTCGGATTTTCGACCACCGGGCCGCCGTACGTGTGTCCCCCACTGGCCGAGTGCGGAGGATTACGTTCCGAGAGGCGGGGGTACGACGGCCGTGGACCGGTTTGCACCTGCTGTTCGGCTGTTGTGCGGGAGGGACGAGAACATGATCCTGGAAGCGCTCGGCTCGGTACTCATCGGCCTCGGAGCCGCCTACGCGGCCGCCCGCTGGCTGCCCGAGCGGCTCCCGGCACGCCCTCTGGTGCTGACCACCGGCGCGGTCGCCGCCCTCTTCGGCGGCCTCATCACGTACACCGTCGTGGGCTCGGGACACCCGCTCGCGACGCTGCTCGGGGCGCTCGTCGTGGGCGTGGCCCTGCTGTCGCTGCTCATCAGGCCCGCAGGGCGCTGGGTCCGCCGATCAGCCGCGGCCTGACGGTTCTCCGGACCGCCGGGCCGCAGCCGTAGGGGGCCCGGCTCGGGGAGCCGTAGCAGGACCCCGGCTCGGAAGCCGTACGGGACGCCGGCTCAGGCCGCGAGGCCCAGCGCCGCCATCCGCTTCGTGTGCGCCTCGGTGATCCGCGAGAACATCTTGCCGACCTCCGCCAGGTCGAAGCCGTCCGCGACCCCGCCGACGAGCATGGTCGACAGCGCGTCCCGCTCCGCCACGACCCGCTGCGCCTGGCTGAGCGCCTCGCCCATAAGCCTCCGCGCCCACAGCGCGAGCCGCCCGCCGACCCGCGGGTCGGCCTCGATCGCGGCCCGTACCTTCTCGACGGCGAACGACGCGTGCCCGGTGTCGTCGAGCACCCGGAGCACAAGGTCGCGGGTGTCGGAGTCCAGCCGGACCGCGACCTCCCGGTAGAAGTCGCTCGCGATCGAGTCCCCGACGTACGCCTTGACCAGGCCCTCGAGCCAGTCGGACGGCGCGGTCTGGCGGTGGAACTCGTCCAGCGCGGCCGCGAACGGCTCCATGGCCTCGGTCGGGGTGACGTCGATCGCCGCGAGCCGGTCCCGCAGCTGCTCGAAGTGGTGGAACTCGGCGGAGGCCATCTTCGCCAGCTCCGCCTTGTCCTCCAGCGTCGGCGCCAGCTTGGCGTCCTCGGCGAGCCGCTCGAAGGCCGCCAGCTCGCCGTAGGCCAGGGCGCCGAGCAGGTCCACGACCGCCGCCCGATACTGCGGCTCCGCGGATGCCCGGGCCCAGTCCAGGGCGGCGATCCCGGTGAGCTTCTCGGCGTTTCCGGTGTCGGTCTCGGCGGTGGCGGTGGTCTCGTCAGGCGTCTCCATGGAGCGCACAATAGCCCGCTCACGCCCGTACGGAAGTCCCTGGTCAGGCACGCGCGACGCACCGGGCCACACGAATGACCCAACACATGTGCGCGAATCCGGGGTATGGTGGTAATGAGCCCACCGGGAACACGGTGGGTGATCTGATGAATGCGGATGCCCGGTCGTTGGCCCGATCGGCTCCGACCGACAGCCCTCCCCGCGGAGCGTGCGTCTTGTGCGCGCCGCTGAGCGAGGGGCCCGCTCGCGGCGCGAGTGGATGCGCGAGAGTCAGTGGTCCTGCGCCAATGGCGGCCACCCACGGCCGATTGACTCCGGGCGCGGTTACGACCCTCCTCGCCCTCCCCCGCCGCGTTTCACAGAAGAGGCGAAACCCCTGACTACGTTTAGAGAACTCGGGATCCTTCCCGAGACCGCTGAGGCCCTTGAGGCCGTTGGCATCACAGCCCCCTTCCCCATCCAGGAGATGACGCTCCCCGTAGCCCTCTCCGGCAGCGACGTCATCGGACAGGCCAAGACCGGAACCGGCAAGACGCTCGGTTTCGGTCTTCCGCTGCTGGAGCGCGTCACGGTCCCCGCGGACGTCGAGGCCGGCCGGGCCAAGCCCGAGCAGCTGTGCGACAGCCCGCAGGCGCTCGTCGTCGTCCCCACCCGCGAGCTCTGCCAGCAGGTCACGAACGACCTGCAGACCGCGGGCAAGGTCCGTAACGTCCGCGTGCTGTCGATCTACGGCGGCCGGGCGTACGAGCCGCAGGTCGAGGCCCTGAAGAAGGGCGTCGACGTGGTCGTCGGCACTCCTGGGCGACTGCTGGACCTGGCCGGGCAGAAGAAGCTGCGGCTGTCCGCCGTCAAGGCCCTCGTCCTCGACGAGGCCGACGAGATGCTCGACCTGGGCTTCCTGCCCGACGTCGAGAAGATCATCCAGCTCCTTCCGGCCAGGCGCCAGACCATGCTCTTCTCGGCGACGATGCCGGGCCAGGTCATCTCGCTGGCGCGGCGCTACATGTCGCAGCCCACGCACATCCGGGCCACCGCCCCGGACGACGAGGGCCAGACCGTTGCCAACACCACCCAGCACATCTTCCGCGCGCACTCGCTCGACAAGCCGGAGCTGGTCTCCCGCATCCTCCAGGCCGACGGCCGGGGCCTCGCGATGATCTTCTGCCGTACGAAGCGGACCGCGGCCGACATCGCGGAGCAGCTCTCGCGGCGCGGCTTCGCGTCGGGCGCCGTGCACGGCGACCTCGGCCAGGGGGCGCGCGAGCAGGCGCTGCGCGCCTTCCGCAACGGCAAGGTGGACGTGCTGGTGTGCACGGACGTCGCGGCGCGCGGTATCGACGTCGACGGCGTGACGCATGTCATCAACTACCAGTCCCCTGAGGACGAGAAGACCTACCTGCACCGCATCGGCCGCACCGGCCGCGCGGGCAAGTCGGGTATCGCGGTCACGCTCGTCGACTGGGACGACATTCCCCGCTGGAAGCTGATCAACAAGGCGCTGGACCTGCCGTTCGACGAGCCGGAGGAGACGTACTCCACCTCCGAGCACCTCTACGAGCTGCTGGGCATCCCCGAGGGCATCACCGGCGTCCTGCCGCGTGCCGAGCGGACCCGGGCGGGGCTCGACGCGGAGGAGATCGAGGACCTCGGCGAGACGGGCGGCCGCGGCAAGCGCGGCGCGCGCGGCGGGCGGCCCTCCTCCGCGGAGTCGGAGGACCGGCCGAAGCGCACCCGCGCGCCGCGTGAGCGCCGCCGGATGCGGGGCGGCGTACCGGTGGACGGGGACGCGGCGGAGGCCGCGACCACGGCCACGGAGACCATGGTCGAAACGGCGGAGGCCGCCGAGGCTCCGGCGGACGCCCCGAAGCGTCCGCGACGCCGGCGCCGTACGCGCGGCGGTGCCGGGGCGGCTCCGGAGGCCGCGTCGGCGGCCTCCGAGGCCCAGCCCGCGGCAGCGGAGGGCTCTGCGGACTCGGCGGACTCGGGTGGCGAAACCCCCAAGCCCCGCCGTCGCCGCCGTACCCGCTCCCGCGCGTCGACTGCGGAGCCGACCCCGGAGAGCTGATCCTCCATAGCAACAACGCCGGTGGCGTGGGAACCCATCGCCCCCAGAGGCCGACACCCTGCCACAGGGGTGCGGCCACCAGGCCAACGCCGCCGGCCCCCGCGGCCTCGCACCACCCCACCACGCCCGCAGGAACCGCAGGCGCCCCCCGGCCCGGGGGCGCCAACTGCAACCCGTTGGCCCGAGGCGCGGCCGTGGGCTCGGACCAATCCGCTCCGCCCGCGGGAACCGTGGGTGCGCAACGGCCGGGCACCTGCGGGAACGGGCCGGCCGGAGGCCGAAGGGAGGGCTGGTTGCAGGCGGAACGGCCCGGCGGCAGCGGCTTGGCGTGTGCGGCGGATAGCCTCGTCCGCATGAGCAGGCCGCCCTTCCTCGCCCTCCCCCCGTGCGCCCGCGCGCACACCCTCCGCACCGCGCGCGGCGACTTCGCCGTCCACGAGGCCGCGCCCCCCGCCGGGGCCCCGCAGCGCGGCACTGCGCTGCTCGTGCCCGGGTTCACCGGCAGCAAGGAGGACTTCATCGCTCTCCTCGAACCTCTCGCACAGCGCGGGTTCCGGGTCCTCGCGGTCGACGGCCGCGGGCAGCACGAGTCCGGCGGCCCGCGCGACGAGAGCGGCTACGCGCAGGAGGAGCTGGCCCAGGACGTCCTCGCGCAGGCCGCCGCGGCGCTCGGCGGCAGCAGCAGCGGCAGCACGGACGGCGCGACCGCCGGCGGCATCGACGGCAGCCCGTTGCATCTGCTCGGGCACTCCCTCGGCGGCCTGATCACCCGCGCCGCCGTGATCAAGGACCCCTCCCCCTTCGCCTCCCTCACCCTCATGAGCTCCGGTCCCGCATCCATCGCCAAGACCCAGCAGAAGCGCACCAGGATGCTGATCGACGCGCTCGTCTCCACCCGCGCCGACATGGAGGCCGTATGGCGTGCGATGCGCGAGCTCGACCCGCCGGAGGCCGCGGAGGCGTCGACACCGCCGGACGTCGCCGAGTTCCTGCACCGCCGCTGGCTCAGCACGGTCCCCGAGCAGCTCATCGCGGCCGGACGGCAGCTGATGGGCGAGCCCGACCGGGTGCCGGAGCTGGCGGCCGTACCGCTCCCGAAGCACGTGCTGTCCGGGGCGGTCGACTACGCGTGGCCGGTGCCGCTGATGGACGACATGGCCGTACGCCTCGGTGCCCGCCGCACCGTGATCCAGGGCGCCGAACACTCCCCCGCCGCCGAGCGCCCCGAGCCCACCGCCCGCGCGCTCGCCGACTTCTGGGAGCAGGAGTACCCGACTGTGGCCTGAGCCGTGGCGACCAGGACGCCGCGAGGCTAGAGCTGCGCCTGCAGGTGGTCCCAGAAGCCGTCCCGCAGCACCCGCCGCAGGTCGGCATGGCCGCGCAGCGAGTGCTGGAGCAGCCCCTCGGCCTCGATCAGCAGCTCCTGATCGGTCGAGCCGGGCAGATACGGGTGGCCGGGCAGCAACTCGGCGAGCGTCTCCCGGCCGCGCTCCACCAGCCACTGCGCGGCGATCCGCGCCCCGACGAAGCGCACGTCGTCGCGGCCCGGCGGGGGACACGCCGCCCCGCCCGCCAAGGCCTCGCCGTACGTCTCGTACAGCAGTGGCCGCCGCGTCACGTACGGCTTGCAGAAGTCGAGGTCGAACGTCCGCTGGCTGTCGACCTCCCAGAGCAGCGGATCGGCCTGGTTGCGGCCGGTGAGCGCCTCGATGCCCCACAGGTGCACCCGCGCGCCGTAGCCCTGGGCCGCCTCGACCGCCGAGACCAGGTCCTCGTCGCCCCCGATGAGCACGGCGTCGCTGATCGCGCGATGCCGCGCGAGCGTCTCCAGGTCCGTACGGATCAGGGAGTCGACGCCCTTCTGCTGGTTGTTGGCGTTGAGGTTGCCGAGCCTGACCTTGACGTCCGGGAGCTCGGCGATGCGCTGCTGCTCGGTGGTGTGGAGGCGGCGCCGGGCGCCGTCGTACCAGTAGACGCGCAGCAGCCTGCTGTCCGGGAAGATCGTCCGGGTCTTGTCGATGAACGCCTCGATGAGCCCTTCGGCGTCGAGGTCGAAGGCCCGCCGGTCCTCGGTTCCCGCGACCAGTCGGCCCACGGCCGCGTACACATAGCCCGCGTCCGCGAAGACCGCGTGGATCGAGGGCGTGGTCGCGACCTTGGCCAGCACGCGCTGGAGCAGCTCGTTCGTCTGCTCGATGCCGGCCGCGACCGCGGCGAGGTCGACCACGGCACGGTCGACCACGGCGCGGTCGGCGGGTGGCCCCGGGGGCTGTGCTTCGTTCATACCGGCCTCATTGTCCGGGTGGCCCTCCAGAGGGCACAACCTGGTCGCCCTACCCGCAGGTAGTTAGGTGTCCAAAAATTTTCGTTAGCGTAGGGAATGTTTTCAGGGTGCACCTCGGTTGACTCATATGGAACCTGCGTCACCGAACGTCGCAATCCACCCTTAACGGTCGGGCAACGGCCGTGACCCAGCGCGGGACCAGTGTGGAACCCGCACCAGCAGTTCTCCTTGCAGGAGGATCAGACGAAGGGAGAAGCCATGCGCTTCGAGATCATGCGCCTCGACGACATCGACGGCACCGCCGTGGACAGCACTGTCGTGGACGCCGCCTCCGTCAACCGGATCGTGCACCAGGCCGCCGCAACCGGCCAGCGCATCTACATCCGCCCGGCCGAAACCGCGGCCCGGTAACGCTCAGGGCTCGAACCCGACGCTCAGCGCGCGAAGACGACAGCGCCCCCGTACACCGATGTACGGGGGCGCTCGTGGTTTTCGTCACAGGTTCGCCGACCGGATGGTCAGGCGCCGTTGATCACCTGCGTGACGCCGTTGATGATCTGCTGCACCGCGAGGGCCGAGAGCATCATTCCGGCCAGCCTGGTCACCAGCACCACCCCGCCGTCCTTGATCACGCGAATGATCAGCAGCGAGTAGCGCATGGTCAGCCACAGCACGACGTGCATCGCCGCGATGGCCAGCCAGACCGACAGCTGTCCGCCGAAGCCCTTCGCGTGCTGCACGGCCAGGATCACCGACACGATCGCGCCGGGACCGGCCAGCAGCGGCATGCCCAGCGGCACCAGCGCGGCGTTGACATCCTTGGTCTGCGTCGGCTCCTCCGACTTGCCCGTCAGCAGGTCGAGCGCGATGAGCAGCAGCAGGAGACCGCCCGCGATCATCAGCGCGGGCACCGAGACATGCAGATAGTCGAGGATCTGCTGCCCGCAGATGCCGAAGACGGCGATGACGCCGAAGGCGACGGCCGCGGCCTGCCAGGCCATCTTGCGCTGGACCTTGGCGGGGCGGCCGGAGGTCAGGGCGAGGAAGATCGGGGTAATCCCCGGCGGATCCATGATGACGAAGAGGGTGACGAAGAGAGATCCGAATACGGCGAAGTCGAACACGGTGATGAGGCCTTGCGGGACAGGGGCGTACGCGTACGCGGCGCGAGCACACCTCGGGCGGAAGGGGGACGGGGGCGGACTTCCGGCTCAGCTGCCGCCCGTGCCGGGCACGGGGAACGCGCCGGTCGCGCGGCGCACGATCTCGCCGTAGATCTCGGGGTCGGTGGTGTACTCACCGAGGCGGCAGGCCTTGCGCCCGCCGTGGTAGTCGCTGGAGCCCGTGGTCAGCAGGCCCAGGTCGGCGGCGATGCCGCGCAGCCGCGCCCGCACCGCCGTGTCGTGGTCCATGTGGTCGACCTCGATGCCGTCGAGGCCGGCGGACGCCAGCTCGGCCATGGCGCTCTCGGGGACGGTCTCGCCGCGCTTGGCGGCCAGCGGGTGCGCGAAGACAGTGACCCCGCCCGCCGCCTTGACCAGGCGGATCGCGTCGAACGGGTCGAGCTCGTGCTTCTCGACGTACGCCCGGCCGCCGTTGGCCAGCCAGTCCGGGGTGAAGGCGTCCGAGACGCTGTCGACGACGCCGAGCTCGACGAGCGCGGTGGCCACGTGCGGCCGCCCCACTGCGCCGTCCCCCGCGATCTCGGCCACCCGCTCCCAGGTGACCGGCACGCCGAGCTCGCGCAGCTTGGCGACCATGCCCTGCGCGCGGGGCACCCGGTCGTCGCGTACGAGTTCGCGCTCGCGGGCCAGCTCCGGCTCGTCCGGGTCGAAGAGATACGCCAGCATGTGCAGGCTGATCCCCTCGAGGCGGCAGGACAGCTCGGCGCCGGTGACGAGCGTCAGTCCGGCGGGCAGCGCGGCGGTCGCCTCCGCGTGGCCGCCGACGGTGTCGTGGTCGGTGAGCGCGACGACGTCGAGCCCGGCCGCGGCCGCGTGCCGTACGAGCTCGGCGGGGGTGTCCGTACCGTCCGAGGCAGTGGAGTGGGTGTGCAGATCGATGCGCACGGCACGGCTCCAAACTGCGGTCGTCGGACGAGGGGGACGCTCCAGGATAACCGCGCCGAATCCCTCTCCCGTCACGAGAGCCCGGGGGCAGGAAGGCCAAGAAGGGGCAGGGCCGCCCAGGACGCCTCGGCCGCACGCCTCAGGAGAGGATGCGCGGGGTCAGGGCACCGCAGGGGACCATCTCCACCTCGGCCCCGGCGTCCCGCAGATCGGTGAGCACCAGCTCGTCGTACAGCAGCAGCCCGGACTGCTCGGGCCAGAGGATCGCCCAGAGCCACAGCCCGCGCGCCTCGCCCGCGAAGACCGCGCGGTTCGCGGGCACGCCCTCGACGTGCCAGAGCGGGGTGGGGCGGCCGGCGGCGAGGACCTTCACGTGGGGCGACTGGTCCACGGACATGTACGGGCCGGGGTCGGGGCCGGGGATGCCCGCGTAGCGCGCGCCGAGCCCGACACCCAACTCCTCGGCGACCAGCAGGAGTTCACCCATGCCCCCCACCGGACCCGGGCCCGAGCACGCGACGGCGGTCGCGCGGCCGCCGCTGCGGTCGTCGCCCGCGCAGGCGACGCCGGTGAACAGCCAGCCGATCGGCAGCGGCCATGGCATCCACACCGGCACCTTGGCCCGGTTCACGACGACGCCGAGCGCTTCGACGCTCGGCGGAATGACCGGCTGCAGAGGGTGCACCGTGCCGTGCACATCACACTGCCACGAGTCGGAGAAGAGGCCGGGCGCCCTGACCCGGCCACCGCACTTCGGGCAACTGGGTTCGCCCCTCATAGGCCCCAACGGTCCTACCGCTCCGTCGTCGCGTCAAGGACGATCACCCGTCCGGAGGCCGCGTTCCGGGAAGGCCCCGCGTCCGGGCCCCCGCACCCGGTACGGACTCAGTCCAGCGGTACGCCGCCGCGCAGCGGATCCCGCAGGTCAGTGCCGTACGTCAGCCAGCGCTTCTCCAGCGCGCCCGCGCCGTGAACCCGCTTCCAGGCCGCCTCATTCGGGGTCATGGGCAGCAGCGGCAGGAAGCGGACCGGGTCCATCGGCGCGGGCAGCTCCAGGTCCGCGACCAGACCGCCGGACTCGGCCACGAGAACCGAGGTGAAGGGCGCCCCGGGCCAGAGCGGCTCGCCGAGGTCGAGCGAGGCTCCCGGCGCCACCACGACCCCCTCGACCTGCGGTGACGCGGCGAAGACTGCGAGAGCCCTGAGCACCTTGTCGGTGTCGGCGCGGCCGGCCCGCGCGGAGAGCAGCAACTCGGCGCGGGGCCCGCGGACCGGGTCGGCGAGGGCGCCCGCCGGGTCGGTCATGGGCTGGGCCGACATGCCGAGTGTGGCGTAGCGCACCACATCGCCGTCGCCCGAGTCGTCGAGGAAACGGAGGACCTCGATGCGGTCGGTGCCGAGGAAGGTGACGGCGGCCCGCGCGTCCGGCTCGCCGAGCGCCGTCAGCAGCCGGGCCTCGACCTGCTCAAGAACGTCTGACATGGCGTGAGCATAGAACGCGTATCCAACAGGCAAAGCAGCGACTTGACGCTGCGGTCGGCTGATAGTCTTGGCCGCTGGTTCAGGGCAGGGTGCATCCTCACTCTTTTCTCGCCCTGCCGACCAGTCAGTCTCGCGGCGCGCGCCGTGCCGCGATCGGTGCTTCCCCCACGGGGGACCGGCCGGAGGAGGTGGGGCTGCGGTGGATCCCAGTCGACCGTGCAGTATCAGCAGCTCTTCCGCGGCCTGCCCTTTTTTGGCGCCTGGAGCCTGACGTACCCCGCCGTCCCGCGGCGAAACCACTGAGTTTTCGCCGGGATTCCAGGCGATGCGCGGACGCCGGAAGAGCGACCTTCGTCTCATCCTGACCCGTCTTGAGCGTCAAGCCGTCACCGCGGCACGCATGGCAGTGCCGCCCGCTTTGCCGACGTACAGTGCCGTACGTCCGCATTCCGGGCGGCGGTGCACGCCTGCCGCCGACGGCCGGCCCGTGAAGGAGCCTGCCCATGTCGATGATCCGCGAACTGCGCGCCGCCGTCCGCCCTGCCCTGCGGAAGGGCCACACCGGCTACGGACCCGGTGCCGCCGACCAGTCCGGTGCCCTGACCTCCGTCGTGGACTGCGCGGTGTACCGGGACGGCCGCCGCGTCAAGGACCACCTCACCCCGACCGAGGCCATGGAGCGCGTCCGCTCCGACGGCGGCTTCGCCTGGATCGGGCTGCACGAGCCCTCGGAGCAGGAATTCGCCGGTATCGCCCAGGAGTTCGGGCTGCACCCGCTGGCGGTCGAGGACGCCGTCCACGCCCACCAGCGGCCCAAGCTGGAGCGCTACGACGACACGCTCTTCACCGTCTTCAAGACCATCCACTACGTGGACCACGCCGAGCTGACCGCCACCAGCGAGGTGGTGGAGACCGGCGAGGTGATGTGCTTCACCGGCAGGAACTTCATCATCACGGTCCGGCACGGCGGCCAGGGCTCGCTGCGCGCGCTGCGGCACCGGCTGGAGGACGACCCCGAGCTCCTGGCCAAGGGGCCCTCCGCGGTCCTGCACGCCATCGCCGACCAGGTCGTGGACGGCTACATCGCCGTCGCCGACGCCGTACAGGACGACATCGACGAGGTCGAGATCGACGTCTTCAGCTCGGCTCCGGGCGGCGGCACCGCGCGAGGCGGCGACGCGGGCCGCATCTACCAGCTCAAGCGCGAGGTCCTGGAGTTCAAGCGGGCCGTCTCACCGCTGCTGCGTCCGATGCAGCTGCTGAGCGAGCGGCCGATGCGGCTGGTCGACCCGGACATCCAGAAGTACTTCCGGGACGTCGCCGACCACCTGGCGCGGGTCAACGAGCAGGTGGTGTCCTTCGACGACCTGCTCAACTCGATCCTGCAGGCCAACCTGGCGCAGGCGACCGTCGCGCAGAACGAGGACATGCGCAAGATCACGGCGTGGGCGGCGATCATCGCCGTACCGACCATGATCTGCGGGGTCTACGGCATGAACTTCGACCACATGCCGGAGCTGCACTGGAAGTACGGGTATCCGCTGGTCATGGGCGCCATCGTGGCGATCTGCTTCTCGATCCACCGCGGATTCAAGCGCAACGGCTGGCTCTAGGCCGCAACGGCCGGCTCCGGGGCCGAACAGGCCCCTAGACCTCCACGGGCGGGGCCGACACCGCGGTTCCGCGCCGGTCTCCCGTGATCACCAGGGCGAGGCCGGCGAGGATCACGGCCAGCGCGGGATACGCGGCGAGCGGCGGGGTCTGGCCGAGCCAGAGCGCCGCGATGAGGGCGGCGCCGGGGGTCTCGAGGAGGATGGCCGTCGAGGTGATGGACGGGCCGAGGCCGCGGACGACCCGGTTGATCAGCGTGTGGCCGAGCAGCTGGGCGGCGACGGTCAGCAGGCCGAGCTTCAGCCAGGTCTCGCCGCTGTACCCGGCGAGCGCGGAGCCGGACACCAGGCAGGTGACCAGGAGCAGCACGGACGTCGTCGCGTAGCAGACGTACGTGTACGCGGTCGTGCTCATGCTCCGCCGCACCTCGGACCCGATCAGCACATAGCCGGCCGCCGCGATGCCGCCGCCCAGGGCGAGCGCGTCGCCGGCGAGCGCACGCGGCGACAGCGACAGGTCGACGCCGGTGAGCAGCAGGACGCCGAGGAACGCGACGGCCGTACCCGCCCAGACCAGCGCGGGCGGCCGGTGGCCGCGCATCCGCAGTACGAGCGTGGTCCAGATCGGCGTCGTGGTCACCAGCGCGGTGGACGACGCCACGGAGGTCAGATGCAGGCTGGGCAGCCAGAGCGCGAAGTGCAGCGCGAGGAGCGCCCCGGCCGCGGCGGACAGCAGCAGCGCTCTGCGGCCCATTCCGCGCAGCTCGGCCCGGTGCCGTACGAGCGCGAACGGCGACAGCGCCCCGACCGCCATCGCGTTCCGCCAGAACGCGATGGCCAGGGCCGGGGCCGCGGTGGCGGCGATGAGCGGCGCGGAGAGCGAGATCCCGGAGATCGCGACCGCGAGCAGCAGCAGATCGAGCCGCGCCTGAGGCGACCTCACGCTCACGGCATCCCGCGCAGATCCGCCTTCGGCGGGCGCGTGAGCGCGCTGCCGGGCTGGTGTGGTTCGCGGCACGGAATCCTCGCAGGACGGCGGTGGCGGGACGGGCGGTGGCGGACCCCACCAGTGTAAGGCGCATGACAAGCCTATGGAACTGACCATCCAGCCGCTGGACGGCCCGCGGAGCGGGCGGCCGCCCTTCCAGGGCCTGGGGCTGCGAGCCCCCGGCGCATGCTCGCTCACAACCGCCGAACGACGCACTCCGGCGCGGCTGCACAGGCCGCGCCGTATGCGGCGAATCCGGGCCCTCCGACGGCGCGTTCTGGCCTTCCAGCGCGCTCCCCCACAACCCGGTGCGGTCGTGCCTGCCCTGCCGTGGGGCCGGGTGGCGGCCCGGCGGTGTCCGCCGGGGCAGCCCTCTGAGATCCGATCCGGCTGCCGCCTGCGGAGCATGGCGGGGCCGCGCCCCGGCGGGGTGGGCGGGTGCCCAAGGCCCGGGCACCTGCAGCAACGGGCGGGCGAACAGGCCCGGCCCGGAGGGGGAGGCCCTCCGGCGCGGAGCGGCCCGGCCGTCGAGGCCTAAGCTGAGGGCCATGACGCAGACGACCCTCATGGACCGCGCCCTTATCGAGGAGGCCACCAAGAAGTCCGGCCTCATCTGGGTCCGCGGCGACGGTGCTGCCGTACCCGCCCGCGCCCTGTGGCACGTATGGCACGAGGGGGCCGTCTGCCTCGTGGGCGACGGACCTGGCGAGCAGCCGTTCGACGGCCTGGCCCTGGACGACGGCGCGTCCGCGTCCGTGACCGTGCGCAGCAAGGACAAGGGCGGCCGCCTCGTCACCTGGCACGCGCGCGTGGCGGAGCTCGCGCCCGGCAGCGAGCCGTGGGAGGCGGCGGTAGCGGAGCTCAAGGCGAAGCGGCTGAACGCCCCGGACGCGGAGCACGTCGCCGAGCGCTGGGCGCGCGAGTGCCGCGTCCTGCGGCTGGAGCCCGCCGGTTCCACGGCCGAGCTACCGGACGGCTCGCTGGCGGCCGCACCCGTGGCGACCCCGGCCACCACCCGCCGCCCGATCCCGGCCGCCCTGCCCAAGCTGCTCCGCAGGGGCCGGAAGAAGCGCGCCTAGCACCCGCGCGGGGAGCAGAGCAGCCCGAGCCCGGCCGCCCGAGTCCGGGCCGCCCCCAGCCCGCGCCGCAAGCGGGTCTCAGCTGCCCGCCGTGATCTGCCTGCCGTAGTCGATGATGTGGTCCTTGCTGGGCGCCTTCAGGGTGAAGTCCTCGTTCCAGTCGGCGAGTTCGAGGATCCCCGCGTCCCCCGCCCGCTCCAGCCGCAGCGGATACGGCGTCCCTTCCAGGGACACGTCCACCGCCCCGCCGGACCCGTCCCCGCCGGTGATCCGGATCGTACGGACCCCGCCGACCCTCCCGCGCTCGCCCGTGCCGAGGCCGCCGCGCAGGTCGAAAAGCCCGTCCAGCAGCAGGTCCATGTCCGTGAAGCCGCTGAGCTGCTTGTACGCGGGGTCGCCGGTCGGCACCTTGACGTACTTGTCATCGAGCTTGCTGGCCGCCTCCGCGTCCGACTTGGACTGCTTGCCGCCCCCCTGGCTGGCCCAGAAGTCCGCGTCGGCCTTCAGATAGAGGTCGTCGCCGACCCGCAGCATCTC
The DNA here is from genome assembly GCF_052245475.1 of Streptomyces sp. 7N604. Lineage (NCBI taxonomy): Bacteria > Bacillati > Actinomycetota > Actinomycetes > Kitasatosporales > Streptomycetaceae > Streptomyces > Streptomyces sp. 7N604. The sequence goes on from NZ_JBQQBX010000039.1 coordinate 18,354, forward strand.
GAAGGTCTTGCCCTTGGTGGAGAGCTGGCCGATTCCGCCGCCCTCCTTGCCCTGCTTGAGCCGCATATCGAGCGTGTACGTGCGCCCCCGGGTGACGACGCTGCCCGAGAGCCGCACCGCGCCCGCCCCCTCGACGGCTTTGAGGGCCCTGCTCTCGATCTTCCGCGGAGAGAGCTTCCCCACGCCGTTCGTACCGGCGTCCGGGTCCTCCTCGGCTCCACACCCCACGAGCCCCACGGCGAGCGCCGTGCACACCGCTCCGACGAGCGCGGCGTTCCGTGTGCGGGGGTATGCAGCCACGTTTGTTCTGCCTCCAGGTTGAGGTGGCCTCGACAGCAGACGCAGCGTACCGGGGGGTTCCGATAACGCGGAGGGCAGCCGTCCGGTCCCACGCGCGCGTGGGAGTGACCGGCTTCGAGGGCACCTCGACGACGCGTGCCTGCTCCGGACGCACGCGCGCGTGGGCGTGACGCTCGCCATATGGGCCCGCCGATCGCTCACGGCTCTTTCCGGAGGCCGCCTCGGTCGCCGTACCATCAGGGCATGGCTACCGACACGCACGACTCCGTCCCCGCCGAAGAGGCGGTGCGCGCCGCGCTCGCGACGGTGAACGACCCGGAGATCCACCGCCCCATCACCGACCTCGGGATGGTCAAATCGGTGGAGATCGCGGCCGATGGAGCGGTGGCTGTCGGTATCTATCTCACGGTCTCCGGCTGCCCCCTCCGCGACACGATCACCCGCGAGGTCACCGCCGCGGTGTCCGAGGTCGCGGGCGTGACGCGGGTCAGCGTCGAGCTGGACGTGATGAGCGACGAGCAGCGCCGGGAGCTGGGCGGCCTCGCTGCGCGGCGGGCAGACCGAGCGCGAGGTGCCGTTCGCGAAGCCCGGCTCGCTGACCCGGGTGTACGCGGTGGCCTCCGGCAAGGGCGGCGTCGGCAAGTCCTCGGTGACGGTCAACCTCGCGGCGGCCCTGGCGCGGGACGGGCTCAAGGTCGGCGTCGTCGACGCGGACATCTACGGCCACTCGGTGCCCCGCATGCTCGGCGTGGAGGGCCGTCCCACCCAGGTCGAGAACATGATCATGCCGCCCTCCGCGAACGGCGTGAGCGTCATCTCCATCGGCATGTTCACCCCGGGCAACGCCCCGGTGGTGTGGCGCGGGCCGATGCTGCACCGCGCGCTCCAGCAGTTCCTGGCCGACGTGTGGTGGGGCGACCTGGACGTGCTGCTGCTCGATCTGCCGCCGGGGACGGGCGACATCGCGATCTCGGTGGCCCAGCTGGTGCCGAACGCCGAGATCCTCGTGGTGACGACGCCTCAGCAGGCCGCGGCCGAGGTCGCCGAGCGCGCGGGCTCCATCGCCGTACAGACGCATCAGAAGATCGTCGGCGTGATCGAGAACATGTCGGGGATGCCGTGCCCGCACTGCGACGAGATCGTGGACGTGTTCGGCACGGGCGGCGGGCAGCGAGTGGCCGAGGGGCTCACCAGGACCACGGGCGCCGAGGTGCCGGTGCTGGGCGCCATCCCGATCGACGTACGGCTGCGGGAGGGCGGCGACGAGGGCAAGCCGGTCGTCATCACCGACCCGGACTCACCTGCGGGCAGCGCGCTGCTGGCCATCGCGGACAAGCTCGGCAGGCGCGAGCGCGGCCTGGCCGGGATGTCGCTGGGGATCACCCCGCGCAACAAGTTCTGAGGGGCCGACGGAAGTTCTCCCGCGGAAGTTCTTCGGCGGAAGTTCTGAGGTGTCGGCGGCGGTTGCTCGTACGTCGTGAGGGGCCCGGGTCCTGGCAGGACCCGGGCCCCTCATGACAGGCCGCCGTCAGGGCTCAGTTGCCGTACTCGGAGATGTCTTTGACCACCGAGAACCCCAGACCGTAAGCGCTCATCCCCCGCCCGTACGCCCCGATGTGAACCCCGGTGCAGGCACCGGCTCCACTGGAGCGGCTGCCGCCGCGCCCCTCGATCGCCGAACCGGCGAGCACCCAGCCGTACTCGGACTCGCGGTAGTGGAACGGCGTCGGCACGCCGTCCACCGGCAGGGTCAGCGTCGTCCACGACGGGCCGTCCAGGTCGTCGGCCAGCTCCCAGGCGATCGCCGTCTGCTGCTCCAGCCAGTCGTCGCGGAGCACTCGCTCCATCTGGGCGGGCCAGGTGCACGACAGCAGTCCGGAACCGGCGAGCCAGGCCGCCGAGGAGACCGAGGTGGCCTCCAGGACGCCCGTGCCGTCCGCGCTGCGCCGCACCGGGCGGCTCGCGACCGTCACGACCACGGCGAAGCGCTGCTGGTCGTGCGCGCTCTCGACCCGGACGGTCGGCTCCTCGCCATGGCCCGTCGAGCCGTGCTCGACCGTGCCGTCCGCCGCCGCACCCACCTGCATCAGCCAGCGCGGCCCCGTGAAGGCCTCGTCCAGCCCGTACCAGGGAAAATCGGCGAGCAGATAGCCCTCGAGACCGCGGCGAACGCCCGCCGCCTCCTCCTGGGGCGCTCTTCCGGCCTCCACATCGTCGGACGTGCTGGGCGCTCCGAGCGCCCCCTGCGCTCCTACCCGACCCGTCGTGTCCATCTGCGTGGCGCCTCCTTGTTGCCCCTCTGTCTTAGGGCCACCCGCCCCTCGGGCGATCTCACCCCGGACACAGGGAGGATAGCCACACCGGTCGGTCCAGTCGGACATACGGGGGGATCAGGTGGCGTCGGAGTCGAAGGGCGGACGCTCGCCCTGGTCGAGTTGATCGCGCTTGCGCAGCAGATCGGAGCCGCTGGATGGCGAGCCGGACGACGAGCCGTCTGACGCGTGCGAAGAGTCGCTCGCGCGGCCGTGCACGGCGTCGGCGACCTCCGACACGTCCTTGCGGAAGTCGAAGCCGTTGCGGATCTCCTTGAGCCCGAGTTCGTCGTTGTCCATGAGCTGCTTGCGGACGAGCGTCTTGGGGTTGAGATCCTCGAACTCGAAGTCCTTGAACTCGGGGCCGAGCTCGCTGCGGATGTCCGCCTTGGCGTTCTCGGAGAAGTCGCGCACCTTGCGGATGAAGCGCGAGACGTCCTGGATGAGCTTGGGGAGCTTGTCGGGACCGAAGATGAGTACCGCAAGGATCACGAGCGCGACAAGCTCGAGTGCGCCTATGTCATTGAACACCTTGCAGCTCCTTGAGATGTCCACGGCCCGCAAGTCGATGAGGGTCCGGGCCCGCTCCACGGTACCGGGCCGCCCGGGTGGGCCGGTACCACGGTGGGGGCGTACGAGGTCCGATGCACCGCATCGGGCGGTGGGGCGGGCCGGAGGGTGGACCGGTGGGTGCGCCGCTGCGCGGCATGGCGCATGGGGTGGTGCCTCGTCCTGTGGATGGGCCGGTGCGCGGGGTGGTGCCTCGTCCTGTGGGTGGGCCGGTGCGCGGGCTGGTGCGCAGTGTGGTGCATCAGCCGCCGCTCGCCGAGCCGAGGGTCAGCTCGAGCGTGCGCTCCTTGCCGTCCCGCTCCAGCGTCAGCTCCAGGCGGTCGCCGGGGCGGTAGCTGCGGATCTTCACGATCAGCTCCTCCCCGCTGTGCACGCGCGCGCCGTCCACCTCGGTGATGACGTCGCCGGCTTCGATCCCGGCCTTGTCGCCGGGGCCACCGGGCTTGACCGGGGCGCCGCCGCCGACGCCGCCGCTGCGCCCGGTGCGGACGCGGGCGCCGTCGCCGGTGTACTCGAGGTCGAGCGTGACGCCGATCACGGGGTGCGTCGCCCGGCCCGTGTTGATCAGCTCCTCGGCGACCCGCTTGCCCTGGTTGACCGGGATCGCGAAGCCGAGGCCGATGCTGCCGCCCTGGGCGCTGTCCAGTCCCCCGCTGCCGCTGTCGGCCGCCTTGATGGCGCTGTTGATGCCGATGACACGACCCTCCGAGTCGACCAGCGGGCCGCCGGAGTTGCCGGGGTTGATCGGGGCGTCGGTCTGCAGCGCGTCCACGTAGCTGATGTCACTGCCGTCGGCCTGCTCGCCGCCCGCGGTGATGGGCCGCTCCTTGGCGCTGATGATGCCGGACGTGACGGTGCCCGCCAGGTCGTACGGCGACCCGATCGCGACGACCGGGTCGCCGACGCGTACGGAGTCGGAGTTGCCGAGGGTCAGCGGCCTGAGTCCGGATACGCCGCTGACCTTGACGACGGCCAGGTCGTAGCCGGTGTCGCGGCCCACGATCTCGGCGCGGGCCACCTCGCCGCCGCTGAACGTCACCGATATGTCGCCGCTCGAGGCGGCGGGCTCCACGACATGGTTGTTGGTGAGGATGTGGCCCCGCTTGTCGAGCACGAAGCCGGTGCCGGTCGCCTGACCGCCCGAACCCTCGACATGGAGGGTGACGACGCCGGGCAGCGCGGCCGCGGCGATTCCGGCCACGCTCTCCGGGTCGCGGGCTTGGTCGCCGGGCTCGGCGGAGGCCTGCGGCAGCTCGACCTCGGTGATGCCGCCGTTGCGCTCGACGTACGCGCCGATCCCGCCGCCGATGCCGCCGGAGACGAGCGCGAGCAGCAGCGCCCCGAGGAGCATGCTCCCCCGCCGAGACCGCCGCCGCGGCGGCGGCTCGAGCACCCCGGGCGGAGCGGCAGCCCCGGCGGCTCCGATGGGTCCGGCGGCCCCGGTGGGCGACGCGGACCACGGGTCGTACTGCCGCCACTGCCCACTCGTCGCGGACGCGGGAAGTTGCGTGCCATGGGCGGGAGTTGGGGTGGGGGCCGGCACCTGGCTTTGCGCGGGCAGCTGGGTGCCATGCGCCGGCGTGGGGTGGTGCGGCGGAGGGCCGCCCACGGGCGCGGGCGGCATGTGCGTGCCATGCGCGGGCGTGGCCGCCTGACCCGGGGCGGACTGCGTCACGGCCGGAGGCACAGGCGTCCCGTGCGCGGGCGTGGCCACGGGCCGCTGCACAGGCGGCGCCGGCGCCCACGGCCCGGGCTCCCCGTACGGCGGCGTCCCGTACGGATCCGGCGCATGCCGCGGCTGCGGCACATCACCCCCGGCCCCGGCCCCCGCCCTGGCCCCACCGCCCGGCTGCTCCCCGGGGGCACCGGCATCTGGGCCGGTCGTCGGCTGCTCGGCGGCAACGGAACCGCCGCCGCTGGCCGAACCTCCTCCTGCCGGGAAGACGGTTGCCGGGGCAAAAGTCGCTTGTCCAGCCTGAGCTGACGCATTGCCTGACGCCTCCGGGCCAGGGGCCTCAAGACCCGCCGTAGCGACGCTCTTCTCGGAGCGCGGCGCAGCGGCGCCGTCCGACTGCCCGACGGGGGAGCCGGACGCGGTCGGCGGCTGCTCGGCCGCCGAAGCGCCACCGCTGCCCGGCGCGCCGTCTCCGGGCAACGGAGCAGGCGACGAGCCGGCGGGCAGACGACCAGCCTGCGCGGAAGCCGAGTTCGTGGACGCACGGCCCTGCGCACCGGCGCCGGAGGCGCTCGGCGGCTGGTCGGCTGTCGTCGTGGGGGACACCGGAGGGTCGACCGCGGGCGGGGCGTCCGGGGCGGGCACGTCCGCGGGCCGCGGGAGATCGGCGGCGGGCACTTCTTCCGCGGGCCGCTCGGCGTCGGCGGCGGGCAATTCTGCAGGCGGTGGTGTGTCGTTGGGCGGTGGGGCGCTCTGGGCGCGCCGGGGTCGACTCCACCACTTCGGCTTCGGCCCGGCGGCCTTCCCCTCGTCCATGTTCTCCCCACCGTTCGCCCGCGGCCAACGCGGGCTGTGTCGCCAACTGGTCCGCACCGGCGGCCCAGTGGCGATTCAATCAGGTCCGCCCGCGCGGGCGCAGCGACCCCGCCGCGGCCCCGCCGGGACCCGGGCGCTCAGTGCTCCGGGGACGCGGACGGCAGGGCGAGCTGGGTCGGCGCCGGGGCCGGGTCGATGGCGGCCGGCACTCCGCCGAAGAAGGCGTTCTGCGGACCGGCGGACGCTTGCCGGAGCAGCGGGGGGCCCGCCGCGGTCGGCAGCATCCGCGGGACGTAGTGGTGCGGCAGCGCGTACGGCGGGTGGGCGGTCGGCTTGGGGGCCGACGCCTCGCCCGCGCCCGCCGGTGCGCTCAGAAGAAAGGGGTGGATGTCCGAACCGGACGCCGCCAGCAGTGCGTCACCGCCACTCACGGATGCGGCGCCGCCCGCCTGGGCCGTACGAGCCGGTGTCGCCGCCGCGCCCGGACCCTCGCCCCGCGCGGCGGCCGACTCGATCGCCGCCTCCAGCGGGAGCGCGCCGCCGAGCGCGATCGCGGCCAGCGACACCGCGCCTGCCGCGGCGAACGCGAACCGTCGCCCGCGCGAGCCCGGCCGCTCGACGTCGTGTATACGGAACCCGCTCTCCCTCGAGCGCCCGTGGTTCCCCGACGGGACGTACGCGAAGCCGCCCTGCTGTACGCCGAAGACACCGCCGGAACCGAACGGGTTCCCCGCGTCACCCGGGCCACCCGGGCCACCCGGACCGTCGTCATCCGCGCCTGGCAGGCCCTGCAGCCGGGCCAGCAGGCCTTCCGAGGGCGGTGGCGGGGCCGTCTCCGCGAAAACGCTCTTCAGCCGCCGCTGCGCGTCGGCCTCCGCCTTGCATTTCCCGCAGGTCGCCAGGTGTGCCAGCACCCGCTCGCGGGCGTCGTGCTCGAGCTCTCCGTCGACCAGCGCGGCGAGTCGGTCGCCCAGGTGCTGCTCGACATGGCGCGAGCCGCCTGATCCGGTCACGCCGTCCCGCCCTCCACTGCGAGCCCTGGGAAGGCGGCGGCCAGGGAGCGCTGCTGCTCGGCACGGGCCGCGGGCGACCGGTGCTGAAGCGCCTTGCGCAGGTGGGAGCGGCCGCGGTGGATCCGGCTGCGCACCGTGCCGAGCTTGACGCCCAGCGTCGCGGCGATCTCCTCGTAGGACAGACCCTCGATGTCGCAGAGCACGACCGCGGCACGGAACTCCGGCGCGAGCGTGTCCAGCGCCTGCTGCACATCGGCGTCGAAGTGGCTGTCGTGGAAGTGCTGCTGCGGGGACGGCTCGCGGCTGGCCAGGCGCTCCGCGGCGTCGTCACCGAGCGCGTCGAACCGGATCCGCTGGCGGCGCCGGACCATGTCCAGGAAGAGATTTGTGGTGATCCGGTGCAGCCAGCCCTCGAAGGTGCCGGGCGTGTACGTGGACAGGGAGCGGAAGACGCGGACGAAGACCTCCTGGGTGAGGTCCTCCGCATCGTGCTGGTTACCGGTGAGGCGGTAGGCGAGGCGGTAGACCCGTCCGCTGTGTGTGCTGACGATCTCCTCCCAGGTGGGAGGGGTCCACGCCTGCGCATCCGCCTCGTCACCGAAAGACGCGGCAGAGGAGAAAGTCGCGGTCGTCGGTACGGAGTCGGTGGTGGCGCCGGAACGGTCAGCAGTGTTGGTCACGGATTTCGGCTCGCCGGCCGACCTGCGAAAGCGCCTCAGCACTCCTCGGTCACCCGCCGCAGCCGCACCTCCCCTATCGGCTCTGGTGGTGTCCAGTAGAGCCCCTACCATATCCGCCTCGCCCGTTAGCTCCGCATAAGGATCTTTGACCCTCTTTTTTGCCACTGCTCCCCCGCCCCTCTTTCATTTCCCCGCCTCTTGTAACGCCCGGTCCCATCTGCGGGTTCCCGATCCAGCGGATACAGTCACGGTTGCGTCAACTACGGGGACAGGAGAGGACCATTACCGGCAACCGGCAGACGAGCTGGGCGTTCGCCGATGCGTTCGTCGCCGAGGACGAGGCGCTGCGCTGGGCCCGCGACCGGGCCAGGGAGACAGGCCTGCGCTCGGTGTCGGCCGGCACCGGGGCCGCGTTGCGCCTGCTCGCGGCCACCGCGGGCGCCAAGGCCGTGGCCGAGATCGGCACCGGTACCGGGGTGTCCGGAATCCACCTTCTGTACGGCATGCGGCCCGACGGCGTCCTGACCACCGTGGACACCGAGCCCGAGCGGCAGCAGTTCGCGCGCCAGGCCTTCCGGGCCGCGGGCTTCGCCGGGAACCGGGCGCGCTTCATCCCCGGCCGCGCCCTCGACGTCCTGCCCCGCCTCGCGGACGGCGGCTACGACCTGGTGTTCTGCGACGGCGACCGGATGGAGTGCCTGGACTACCTCGCCGAATCGTTGCGCCTGCTACGGCCCGGGGGGCTCGTGATCTTCGAGGGCGTCTTCGCGGACGGCAGGACCGTGGACTCCGCGGCCCAGCCCGCCGAGATCCAGCGGCTGCGCGAGCTGCTGCGGGCGGTACGGGAGAGCACCGCGCTGCTGCCGTCGCTGCTGCCCGTCGGCGACGGCCTGCTCTGCGCGGTCAAGCGCGGCTGAGCGTACCCGGGGTACCCGGCGGCGGTGCGCCGCGCGGCTCGCGCGGTCCCCGGACCTCGCGCGGTCCCCGAACCCCGCGCGGTCCCCGAACCCCGCGCGGTCCCCGAACCCCGCGCGGTCCCCGAACCCCGCGCGGCCTCCCGACACGTCGCTGCCCCGGCGGATGCTGCGCAAGGTGCGTGTGCGCGGCATCCGCCGGGGCAGCGGAAGTGGTGTGGGCCCTGTGCCTAGCCGACGACCTTCTTCAGGGCGTCGCCGAGCGCGTCGGCCTCGTCCGGTGTCAGCTCGACGACGAGTCGACCGCCGCCTTCGAGCGGAACGCGCATGACGATGCCCCGCCCCTCCTTGGTCACCTCGAGCGGGCCGTCGCCCGTCCGCGGCTTCATGGCCGCCATGCTCGTTCCCCTTCCTGAAACCAGCTCATCGCAGCCGACAACCCAGGTGTCACCGGCATCGAACACATTGCTTCCAGGCCATTATCCCGCATGGCGGGACCCGATGACCAACATCGGTCTGCATCCCTTCTGCAACGCGCTCTCGCAAAACCACCCAATTCGGCGATCCAGCTGCGATACTGCGCGGCCCGCTGCGTCCACACGACGGCCCTTCGTTTGACGCAGGTCACATGTCCGCCGCCGGTGATCTCCGCCATGCTGTCCCGTGACTGCCTGATCACCGAGTTCAGCGCACCGAGCCGCCACGCATCGCTACGAACTCCACGAACCTACGAAGTCCACGAACGCTACGAAGGGGACGACGCAATGGCCGACACCGTGCTCCACGAGGTGACCGACGGACTCGCGACGATCACGCTGAATCGCCCCGACGCGATGAACGCGCTGAACATCGAGACCAAGGTCGCCCTCCGGGACAGCCTGCGGGAGGCCGCTGACGACCCCGCCGTACGAGCGGTCCTGCTCATCGGCAGCGGGCGCGCGTTCTGCGTGGGCCAGGACCTCAAGGAGCACATCGGCCTGCTCGCGGCCGCCCACGAGACGGGCTCGGGGAGCACGATGACGACGGTGCGCGACCACTACAACCCCATCGTCACGGCGATCGCGGAGATGCCGAAGCCGGTGGTGGCAGGCGTCAACGGGGTTGCCGCGGGCGCCGGGGCGGGCTTCGCCTTCGCCGCGGACTACCGGGTCGTCGCGGACACCGCCGCCTTCAACACCTCCTTCGCCGGGGTCGCCCTGACCGCCGACTCGGGCGTCTCCTGGACCCTGCCGCGGCTGATCGGCGCCGGCCGGGCGGCGGACCTGCTGCTCTTCCCGCGCAATGTGAGCGCGCAGGAGGCGCTGGAGCTGGGCATCGCCAACAAGGTCGTCCCGGCGGCCGACCTGGCCGCCGAGGCCACGGCGATCGCGCGCCGCCTCGCCGAGGGGCCGACCGCCGCGTACGCCGCGCTCAAGGCCTCCCTCGCCCACGGAGCCGACCACTCGCTGCGCGAGACCCTGGCCAAGGAGGACGAACTCCAGGTGCGGGCCGGTGCGTCCGAAGACCACCGGATCGCGGTGGAGGCCTTCGTGAAGAAGGAGAAGCCGGTCTTCCTGGGGCGCTAGGTGCGTTGTCCCGGGACGTCGACAGGCTCCGCCCCAAGCTCCTTCGGGGATCTGGTCCGGAGCCCCAGTGCGGGGCCGGCTCAGGGGTGGGTCCGGCGGGAGACGCAGTCCGCCAAGTGATCGTCGACCAGGCCGCAGGCCTGCATCAGCGCGTACGCCGTGGTCGGGCCGACGAAGCGGAAACCGCGCTTCTTGAGGTCCTTGGACAGGGCCGTGGACTCCGGCGTGATCGCGGGGACGTCGGCGAGCGTGCGGGGCGCGGGACGGCCCGCGGGGTCGGGGGCGTACGACCAGATCAGCGCGTCGAGTTCGCCCTCGGCCAGCTCCGCCGCCACGCGCGCGTTGGAGACGGACGCCTCGATCTTCGCCCGGTTCCGGATGATCGAGGTGTCCGCGAGCAGCCGCTCGACGTCGGTCTCGGTGAAGGCGGCGACGGCCGGGATCGAGAAGCCCTTGAAGGCCGTACGGAAGCCCTCGCGACGGCGCAGGATGGTCAGCCAGGACAGCCCGGACTGGAACGCCTCCAGGCACAGCCGCTCGAAGAGCGCGTCGTCGCCGTGCAGCGGACGGCCCCACTCGGTGTCGTGGTACCTCACGTACTCCTCGGCCGAGAGGCCCCACGGGCAGCGCAGGCGGCCGTCGTGTCCCGGCACGGCGCCGGTCTCGGCGCTCACGGGCGGGTCCCTTCGGGGCCGGGCCGCTCGTCCCGCGCCCCGCCCGCCCCGTACGGACCCTGCCCGCCGTACTCGTCGCCGTACTCGCCGTACTCACCGCGCCCGGCGCCGTACTCACCGCGCCCGGCGTCGTACCCACCACGCGGCCCGCCGTATTCGCGGCGGCCGTCCTCCCGGTACTCCCCCTGCCCACCACGATCCTTGAGCAGCGAGGAACCGCCCATGGCGGAAGCCTGGGCGCCCGCGAGGGCCGCCTCCAGCTCGGCGATACGGGCGTCGCGCTCCGCGAGCTCCGCGCCGAGCCTGCCGAGCACGTCGTCGACGTCCGCCATGCGGTAGCCGCGCACGGTCATCGGCAGCCGCAGCGCCTCCACATCGGCGCGGGCGACAGGCCGGTCGGCGGGCAGCGGGTCGTCGAGCCGGTCCGGCTGCGCGTCCGGCAGGGCCACGCCGTCGTCTCCGCCGACCACGATGAGCGTGACCGCGGCGACCACCGCGACGAGCGCGATGAGCAGGAACCAGAACACGACGATCTCCCCGGGGCCGTACCAATCCGTAGCGAACCTGTAGGGACGATCGTGCCACGCCCGGCTGACAGCCGGGCCCGGTCCGCCCCCGCCGGACCTGCCGGGCAGCCCTCGCGAGCAGGCGTTAGGGTCTCTCGCGGGCCGGTCCTCGATCATCGGGCGGCCCGGGAAGGCCCCGAGGAGGTTACGCGTGGCGCTGCGGCTGGGGACGCGCGAGTTCGGTGAGCACGAGCCGGTGATCATGGCGATCGTCAACCGGACGCCGGACTCCTTCTACGACCGGGGCTCGACCTTCCGCGACGAGCCCGCCCTCGCGCGCGTGGAGCAGGCGGTGTCCGAAGGCGCGGCGATCATCGACATCGGCGGCGTCAAGGCAGGCCCCGGCGAGGAGGTGACCGCCGAGGAGGAGACACGCCGTACGGTCGGCTTCGTGGCCGAGGTCCGCAGGCGCTACCCGGACGTGGTGATCAGCATCGACACCTGGCGGCACGAGGTGGGCGCGGCGGCCTGTGAGGCGGGCGCGGACCTGCTCAACGACGCGTGGGGCGGGGTGGACCCCAGGCTGGCCGAGGTCGCCGCCCGTTACGGCGCGGGCCTGGTCTGCACGCACGCGGGCGGTGTCCGGCCGCGCACCCGCCCGCACCGGATCGCGTACGACGACGTGATGGCGGACATCCTGCGGGTCACCACAGGGCTCGCGGAGCGCGCGGCCGGGCTCGGTGTGCGGCGCGACGGCATCCTGATCGACCCGGGGCACGACTTCGGAAAGAACACCCGGCACTCGCTGGAGGCGACCCGCAGGCTGGCCGAGATGACGGCCACCGGCTGGCCGGTGCTGGTGTCGCTGTCGAACAAGGACTTCGTGGGCGAGACCCTCGACCGGCCCGTCAAGGAGCGGCTGACCGGCACGCTCGCGACGACCGCGATCTCGGCCTGGCTGGGCGCGCAGGTCTACCGGGTGCACGAGGTGGCCGAGACCAGGCAGGTGCTCGACATGGTCGCCTCGATCCAGGGCCACCGGCCCCCTGCGGTGGCCCGCCGGGGCCTCGTCTAGGTCAGGCGCCCGCCGCCCCGGACGCCGGGCTCGCGCGACATCCCCAACGCCGGGGCCTCGCGTACGCCGGCGCCGCGCCCCCGGACGCCGGCGTCACAGCGCCCCGGACTCCTTGCTCACCAGAGCCACGGCCTCGTCCACGTCGTCGGTCAGGTGGAACAGGTCCAGGTCGTGCGGACCCGCCTTGCCCTCCGCGACCACCGTGCTGAGCACCCAGTCGACCAGGCCCTTCCAGTAGTCCGTGCCGAACAGGACGATCGGGAACCGGGTCACCTTCTTGGTCTGGACGAGGGTCAGCGCCTCGAACAGCTCGTCCAGCGTGCCGAAGCCGCCGGGCAGCACCACGAAGCCCTGCGCGTACTTCACGAACATCGTCTTGCGGACGAAGAAGTAGCGGAAGTTCACACCGATGTCGACGAAGCGATTGAACCCCTGCTCGTAGGGCAGCTCGATGCCGAGGCCGACCGAGACACCGCCCGCCTCGCATGCGCCGCGGTTCGCCGCCTCCATGGCGCCGGGCCCGCCACCCGTGATCACCCCGAAGCCGCCCGCCACCAGCGCCTTGCCGAGCCGCACTCCGGCCTCGTAGTCGGGTGAGCCCTCCCGGGTGCGTGCAGAGCCGAACACGCTGATCGCGGGCCCGAGTTCGGCGAGCGCGCCGAAGCCCTCGACGAACTCCGACTGGATCCGCATGACCCGCCAGGGATCCTGGTGCACCCAGTCCGACGGCCCCTGGGTGTCCAGCAGCCGCTGGTCGGTCGTGGTGGGCTGCATCTGCCCGCGGCGGCGTACGACAGGGCCCAGCCGCTGCTCGTGCCACGCGCCCGGCTCCCCGTCCGGCCGCTCCGGCTCGCCCTGCCGCTCCGGCTCATCCGGCCGCCGCTCCGGCTCGCCCTGCCGCTCCCGGGCCTCGCGGTCTCCCTCAGCGTTGTTCACGGTGTTCTCCCTCCGCATCGGGCCTCCCCGCCGGCGGGCCTGGCGAGGATCGTTCAGTGCAGGGTACGCACCTGGAGGTGACGAACAGCGGAATTCAGCTGGTCAGCCAGGCGCGCAGGTTCTCCTCCGCCTCCAGGACGGCGGCGACCGCGACATGCTCCTCGCGGGTGTGCGCGAGCTTGGGGTCGCCGGGTCCGTAGTTCACCGCGGGCACGCCGAGGGCCGAGAAGCGGGCCACGTCGGTCCAGCCGTCCTTGGGCGCGGGCTCGGTGCCGATGGCCTCGACGAACGCCGCGGCCGCGGGGTCGGACAGGCCGGGCAGCGCGCCGGGCGCGGAGTCGGTCAGCACCACCTCGAAGCCGTCGAAGACCTCCCGCACGTGGGCGAGCGCCTCCGCCTCACTGCGGTCGGGCGCGAAACGGAAGTTGACGATCACGGCGCAGGCGTCGGGGATGACGTTGCCCGCGTGACCGCCCTCGATCATCACGGCGTTCAGGCCCTCGCGATAGGTGAGGCCGTCGATGTCCACGCGCCGCGGCTCGTACGAGGCGAGGCGGGCGAGCACGGGAGCCGCCTTGTGGATGGCGTTCTCGCCGAGCCAGCTGCGGGCGGAGTGGGCGCGTCGGCCCGTGGTCTCGACGCGGACCCGCAGGGTTCCCTGGCAGCCGCCCTCGACCTTGGTGTCGGTGGGCTCGAGCAGCACGGCGAAGTCGGCCGCAAGCCACTCGGGGTGGTTCTCGGCGAGCCGCTTCAGGCCGTTGAGCTCGGCCTCGACCTCCTCGTGGTCGTAGAAGACGAAGGTGAGGTCGCGGTTGGGCGCGGGCAGGGTGGCGGCGATGCGCAGCTGGACGGCGACCCCGGACTTCATGTCGGAGGTACCGCAGCCCCACAGCACGCCGTGTTCGTCGAGCCGGGAGGGGACGTTGCCGGCGATCGGCACGGTGTCGATGTGCCCGGCGAGGAGGACCCGCTCGGCGCGCCCCAGATCCGTACGGGCCACGACCGCGTCCCCGTCCCGGTGGACGGTCAGGTGCGGCAGCCCGCGCAGGGCCGCCTCGACCGCGTCGGCCAGTGCTTTCTCCTGGCCGCTCTCGGAGCGGAAGTCGACGAGCTGCGCGGTCAGGGCCGCGGCGTCCAGGGACAGATCGAGCGTCGGTTGGTCCATACGGCCGACGATAGCCCGTGACAGCACGGCAGAGTTCCCTGCCGGTACGGTGGGGCCCGTGTCGCACCCGACCTCAACCCGCCGTCGCGGCCGCCTGCTGCGCATCGGCGCAGCCTGTGCCGTACTGCTGGCGCTGGCGGGCTATCTGATCGTGCACTTCTCCAGCAGCGGCCCGAGAGCGCCGGGCTGCACGGTAAGGGGCCCCGGCAAGGACGGCGCCACTTACGAGATGCACCCGGAGCAGGCGGTCAACGCGGCGACGATCGGGGCCGTCGGCTCCTCGCGCGCGCTGCCGGAACGGGCGGTCGCCATCGCGCTCGCCACCTCCATGCAGGAGTCGGGCCTGCGCAACATCGGCTACGGCGACCGGGACTCGCTCGGCCTCTTCCAGCAGCGCCCCTCGCAGGGCTGGGGCAAGGCCAGGCAGATCCGGGACCCGGTCTACGCGACGCGGAAGTTCTACGAGCACCTGGTGAAGGTGCCGGGGTACGAGCGGCTGCCGCTGACCGTGGCCGCGCAGAAGGTACAGCGCAGCGGCTACCCGCAGGCGTACGCCAAGCACGAGCAGGAGGCCTCGCTGCTCGCGTCCGCGCTCACCGGCCGTACACCCGGCGCCTTCAGCTGTACGGCCGCCCTGGCCGGCGGGCGTCCCGGCGACCCGGCGCGCGTGCGGGCCAAACTCATCCGCGAGTTCGGCCCCGACGTGCTGCCCCGGACCCAGTCCGCGGGCCTCGAGCGGACCGCCGCAGCGGGCGGCGGGAAGAGCCGGGCGGGCTCCGACGCGGTGGTGGCTGTCCCGGTGGGCAGGAAGCCGGACCGGGGCGGTCCCGGGCGGCGCGGCTGGGAACTCGCGCACTGGGCAGTGGCCCAGGCCTCCGAGCTGCGCATCGCACAGGTCTCCTACGGGAACCGGGTGTGGAGCGCGGAGGAATCCGGGGAGGGCTGGCGCACGGCGGAGGCTGCGGAGGGAAACTCCGCCGCGTCAAAGGCCCGGGGCTCGGGCACGGTTCTCATCCGAACCGTGCAATAGACCGCTCGTAGACAGCGCAGAGACCGCACATAGACCGGGTCAAAGCCGTCTCGGACCGCGCAATCGTGCGAGCGCCCACCCGATAGCGGGAGCGCGGACCGAATTCCCGCCGTCGAATTCCGACGCTCGCCGCCGCATTCCCCGTTTGCCCCCAACTTCCTTGCAGATCAGGGGGAGTGACGATACATCAGGCCCATACGGGGATTCGCGTTCACCCGTTTTTCTCCAGAGCGGATAATGCGACGCATTACCAACTCTTTACCCCCGTTCGCCGCAACCTTCCCGCTCCTCACGCGGTAGTCACAGCGTCCGCACCGCGGGCATGAGACACCCGACAGAAGCTCAAGCAGAAGCTCAAGCCTCACTCTCCGCCAAAGGAGCACAATGTCCCTCCCCCTCACGCGTCGGATCGCCCGAGCCGCGCTGCTGGTCGCCGCGGGCGCCGCTCCCATCGTCGGCGCGGCCGGCACGGCGAGCGCCGCCGACCTCGCGAGCACCCCCACCCCCACGGGCGGGCTCACCAACCTCGACGGTGCCAGCGTCGGTGGCACCGTCGACGGCGCCGCGCAGCAGTTCGGCAACAGGGCGGGAGACACCGGCAGCCAGGCCGTGAAGTCCTCCCTGCCTCAGGCCGGCAAGACGGTCGGCAACGCGGCCGGCAAGGCGGTCGGCGGGGCGGTCAACAAGACCCCGGTGCCGCAGGTCGGGAAGACCGCCATGCCGGTGGTCAAGCGGGCCTCCGGTCGCGCGGCGGGCGCCTCCCACACGCTCCTCGGCGCCGCCACGAAGGCCACCCCGGCGACGAACGGTCTGGCCGGCGGCAAGACCGGGCTGCCCGGCGGCGCCACGACCCAGGGACGGCCGCTCCAGGGCGGTCTGCCCCTCCAGGGCGGTCTGCCGCTCGGCGGCTGACGCCGAGCGCGTCTGAAGCGCTCGGCGCACTCGGCCCGCTCGGCGCATCCGTCCGTACGCGGGCACATCGGTACGCGAAGGGGCCCGGGGAGTTCCCTTGCTCCCCGGGCCCCTTCGTATCGCCGGGTACAGGTGCGGAACGGTCCGCTCTCCTCAGGCCGCGAGGCGGCGGACCGCCTCCGCCACCCGCTCGTCGGTCGCGGTGAACGCCACGCGCACGAACCGCTCCCCTGCCGAGCCGTAGAAGTCGCCGGGCGCGACGAGGATGCCCCGCTTCGACAGGTCCCCGACCGTGTCCCAGCACGGCTCGTCCCGCGTCGCCCACAGGTAGAGGCTCGCCTCGCTGTGCTCGATGCGGAAGCCGCACCCCTCCAGCGCGGTGCGCAGCGCGGTGCGGCGGGCCCCGTATCGGGCGCGCTGTTCCGCCACGTGCGCGTCGTCGCCCAGCGCCGCGATCGTCGCGGCCTGTACCGGGGCGGGGACCATCATGCCGCCGTGCTTGCGGATCTGGAGCAGCTCGCCGAGCACCGCCGCGTCACCGGCCAGGAAGGCCGCCCGGTAGCCCGCCAGGTTCGAGCGCTTCGAGAGCGAGTGCACCGCGACGATGCCCTCGTACGAGCCGCCGCAGACGTCCGGGTGCAGCACGGACACCGGCTCGGTCTCCCAGCCCAGCTCCAGGTAGCACTCGTCGCTGAACACCAGCACCCCGTGCTCGCGCGCCCAGGCGACCGCGGCCCGCAGCTCGTCCTTCGAGAGCACCCGGCCCGTGGGGTTGGACGGGGAGTTGAGCCACAGCAGCTTCAGACCGGCCGGGTCGAGGTCCAGCGGCTCGTCGTAGACGACCGGCTCGGCGCCCGCGAGCCGCGCGCCCACCTCGTACGTCGGGTAGGCCAGCCGCGGGTACGCGACGCGGTCGGCCGGGCCGAGGCCCAGCTGCGTGGGCAGCCATGCCACCAGCTCCTTCGAGCCGACCACCGGCAGGACGTTGGTGTGCTCCAGGCCCACCGCGCCGAGACGCCGGCCCGCCCAGCGGGTGATCGCGTCGCGCAGCTGCGCGGTGCCCCACACGGTCGGGTAGCCGGGGCTGTCGGACGCGGCCGCCAGCGCGGCCTGGATCAGCTCGGGGACCGGGTCGACGGGGGTGCCCACCGACAGGTCCACGATGCCGTCCGGGTGGGAGGCGGCGGACGCCTTGTAGGGCTCGAGCCGGTCCCACGGGAAGACGGGGAGGCGGGCGGAGACTGCGGGCACGGTGCTCACTTCTCTCGGACAGGGCAGGTGGTGCGGAGGGGGGAGGCGGGAAAACGCCTCGGTCCCGCACGGCCCTGAGCCGTACGGGACCGAGGCGGCGCTGCGCCGGCCGTTGGGGTCCCCCTGGCTGCGCCGGAGGACCCCAGCCCCTGGCTTCGCCGTGGGCGACCCCACCCAGCAGTAGCCGGGGAACCTACGACTTACTGGTTCTGCGGCGGCAGCGCTGCGATGAAGGGGTGGTCGCGCTCGATCAGGCCGAGCTTCGACGCACCGCCGGGGGAGCCGAGCTCGTCGAAGAACTCGACGTTCGCCTTGTAGTAGTCCTTCCACTCCTCCGGCGTGTCATCCTCGTAGAAGATCGCCTCGACGGGGCAGACCGGTTCGCAGGCCCCGCAGTCGACGCACTCGTCCGGGTGGATGTACAAGGACCGGGAGCCCTCGTAAATGCAGTCGACGGGGCACTCCTCGATGCATGCCTTGTCCTTGACGTCGACACAAGGCTGCGCGATGACGTAGGTCACGCTGTCGTTCCTCCTCGGTAGGGCTGGCGGTCCCTTCGCGGCTCCGCCACGGGCGCGCGGGAGCGCGGCGTCGTCGATGCCCGCACCTAGTATCTCCGTTCCGGGGCGCGAGACGAACAGGAGGGGCTGACCGAGCTGTGGATTTCACCGCTGGCGGACGATTCGAGGTCCGGATCACCAGCGCTGACGTGGGCAAAAGGGTATCGGTCCGGCGCTTGACGGAGGCTGGAGCGCCTGGCCAGAAATTCACCGACACGGTCGGTGTGCTCACATCATGGGACAGCGGTGTGCTGTGTATCACACGGCGTGACGGGGCGACCGTCCGCATCGTGGAATCCTCGCTGGTCGCGGGCAAGGTCATCCCCGCCGCACCGGTCCGCAGGAGGGGGCCCGCGGCGAGCTGGGACGAGCTCGACCGGGTCGCCGCCCGCGCCTGGCCGCCGGTCGAGAGCGAGCGGCTCGGGGACTGGGAACTGCGCTGGGCCGGGGGCTTCACCCGGCGTGCCAACTCCGTCCTGCCGATCGGCGACCCCGGCCTGCCGCTGGACGAGGCCCTGGAGCGGGTCACCGCGTGGTACGGCGCGCGCGGCCGCCCCGCGTATATGCAGGTCAGCACGGGGGCGGAGGGCTCGCAGGAACGGCTGGCCGCCGAGCTCGGGGAGCGCGGCTGGACGCGGGAGGTCTCGGCGCTGATCCGGGTCTCGGCGCTCGCGCCCATCGCAGACGCTGCGGCTGGTGCCGGTGCCGGTGCCGGTGGCGGTGGCGGTGCGAGTGCCGGTGGCGGTGGCGGTGCGGGTGCCGGTGCCGACGCCGCTGCGGACACGTCGCGCGTGGTGCTCTCCCGCGGGATCGACGAGGCGTGGCTGGCCCGCTATCAGCGGTCCGTCGAGCCTGCCCCCGAGGTGCTGAAGGTGCTGGGCGGCGGTCCTTCGGTGTGGTTCGCGACCGTGCCGGGCGTTGCGGAAGGCACCCCGCCGGACGCGATCGGGCGCTGCGTGGTCGACGGGCGCTGGGCCGGGTTCACGGCCATCGAGGTCGTCCCGGAACGGCGCCGTCAGGGCCTGGCCACCGCCGTGATGGCCGCGCTCGCCCGCAGGGCCCTGGACGAGGGCGCCTCCGCCGCGTACCTCCAGGTCGAGTCGGACAACGGCGGCGCCGGAGCGCTCTACGACGGCATTAGCTTCACCACGCACCACCTCTACCACCACTTCCGCGCGCCGAAGGGTGAGGGCCGCTGAGCGGGTACCAGGCACGTATGCCCGATATCACCGACAGGCGGCAGCGGTTCGCCGAGGCGGCCCGCGCCGAGCGCCCGGACCTCGCGCTGCTGTGCCTGCTGGTCGCCGCCGAGGCCGAGCCGGAGATCGGCGAGGCCGGGATCGACGACGCACAGATCGAACTCGACCGGCTCGCCGGGCTGTTGCCGTTCCGGCCCGCTGACGGGGCGGCTGGGTGGGCGCGGGCCGTCGCCGACCTGCTCGGCCGGCGCTGCGGCTTCCACGGTTCCCCTGCCGACTACCGGCGCCTGGAGTCGTCGCTGCTGACGCATGTGCTGCGGCGGCGGCGCGGCCTGCCGATCCTGCTGTCGGTGGTGTGGATGGAGGTCGCCCGGCGGGCGGGCGGACCGGTGTACGGGGTGGCGCTGCCCGGTCATTTCGTCGTCGGCTTCGGCGATCCCGCCGCCTCGGACGGGCATGTGCTCGCCGACCCCTTCGACGGGGGGCGGGTGCTCACCGGTGCGGATGCGGAGCTGCTGGTCGTGGGCGCGACGGGGTCGCCGCCGACGCCCGCGATGCTCTCCCCGGCCCCGCCGCTGGAAATCGTCCTGCGGATCCTCAACAACATCCGGGCGTGGGCGGCGGCACGGCCAGAGCGGTCGGATGTGCAGCTGTGGGCCGTGGAGCTGTCGCTGCTGCTGCCGAGCCACCCCGCGCGGCTGCGGTACGAGCACGCACAACTGCTCGTACAGCGCGGGGACTTCAGGGACGGCGCGGCGGAACTGGAGGCGTACGCGGAGGTGATCGCGCCCGTCGACCCGGGCGCGGCCGAGTCCCTCCAGCGCCAGGCGCTCGCCGCGCGGGCCATGCTGAACTGAGCCCCGGGCTACGGGCGGGGCCGCGGGGTTACGGGCTACGGGCGGGCGCGGGCGTAGCGGCCCGGAGTGACGCCGACGATCCGCTTGAAGTGGCGCGTCAGATGGGACTGGTCGTAGAACCCCGCGGCGGCCGCCACCGCACCGGGCGGCTGCCCGTCGAGCAGCAACCGCCGGGCACGATCGACGCGCCGCGTCATCAGATACTGGTGGGGCGCGATGCCGAACTCGCCGGTGAACGCCCGGACCAGGTGCGTCGGGTGGGCGTGCACCAGCTGGGCGGCCTCCGCCAGGGACACTCCGTCAAGCGCCCGCTCATCGAGAAGTTCGCGCATGCGGTGCGCCACGCTCCGGTCGCGCCGCGGCAGCGCCGATGCCGTCGCCGATGCCGTCCCCTTCCGCAGCTGCCTCCGCAGGCGCTGCCGCAGCCGTTCGCCGATCAGAGCGAGCCGGCTCTCCGCCTCCAGCTCATCGCCCCTGAGCCGCAGGGCCGTGTGCAACTGGTGAACCCGGCGGCGCAGCACCGGGTCGCGCAGATCGGGAGTGTCGACCGCAGGACCGATGAGCCGCTCCCCCAGGTACGTCATGTCCAGGTACACCACCCGCTTGCGGAATCCCTGAGGTGTCGCGGCGGAGCCGTTGTGCGGGACGTGCGGCGGCAGCAGGGTCACCACGTCGCTGGGCGTCCCGTGCTCGTGCCGGTCGAGGTCGTAGCGGACCACGCCGTCGTCGACGATCAGCAGCGTCCAGGCGTCGTGGACGTGCATGGGATACGCGTGATCGGTGAATTGGGCGTGGAAGACCTCCGTCACACCCGCCACCCGCGGGCGCCACGCCGAGATCTCCGGCCGGGCCACCATGCAAAGAACGTACAAGACCCCGCCACTGCCCGGTCGGCAGTCTGCGAGGCATGGATCGAGGCATGAATGACGAGCGAGAGCCGATCGGATTCGACACCAAGATCGCCGTCCTGCTGCGCGACGACCTGCTGCCCTGGCAGCGGCTCAATGCGACGGCGTTCCTGGTCAGCGGCGTCGGTACGCTGATCCCCGAAGTGATCGGCGAAGCGTACGAGGATGCCGACGGCACCGGCTATCTGCCGATGTTCCGCCAGCCCGTCCTGGTCTTCGCCGGTACGAGGGAGACGCTGACCGCCGCGCACGCCCGCGCCCTCGGTCGCTCCCTGCCGCTGGCGGTGTTCACCTCCGACCTGTTCACCACGGGCAACGACCGGGACAACCGGGCCGCGGTGCGCGCGGTGCCGAAGGATCAGCTCGACCTGGTCGGCCTGGCCGTGCACGGGCCGCGCAATGCCGTGGACAAGGTCCTCAAGGGGGCCAGGATGCATCCCTGATGCGCGGCGGGTTCCTCCCCTGACCCGCCCTTCCGGGAAGGTGCGGGCCGGGGGGAAACCACCGGACTCGGCCCAGCCGCGGCCTAGCTGGGCTCGAGCGGGATGACGCCGATGCGCTCCGCGGGTGTCTTGCCGCGCAGGGCCTTGGCCAGCGCGGCGGCGACGTCCTCGGGCGAGACCGGCTTCTTGCTGCCGTCGCCCTTCGTGATCAGGACGCCGTCGAAGGTGCTGCCGTACAGCTTCTTGAGCGCCTCGCGGTCGTAGACCTCCACCAGACGGCCGTTCACCGGCTTCACCGAGAGGACCTTCGGCAGCGACTTGTCCGGGCCGAACGGGATCGACTTGCCGCCGGCCTTGATGGTGACCAGGCCGGACATCGCCGGCTCGGCGAACTCCTTCATCTTCCGGTCGATCTCGGCCCGGCTGATCGTCGGCTTCTGCATGCTGACGGGCAGCTCGACGGTCTCGCTCCGGCCGGTCTCGGCCCGCTCCCCGTACGCGTCCTCGACGGCGGCGACGGCCTCTTCCACGTCAACGGCCTTGTGCGTCTTGCCCGGTACGGCGACGGCCTTGCCCGGCACGAACTTGATGGTCCCGTCCTGGTTGCCGCCGACCTCCCCGGAGAGGATCTTCAGCGCGGCCGCCAGCTTCTCCTCGTCGATCTCGATCTCCGGCTCGCCCTCGCGGGCGCCGCCGAAGAGGGAGCCGATCACGGAGACCGGGTTGTAGTCGCGCCCCGCGACACCGCGGACGGTCGCCTCGGTGTCGATGGTCAGGCCCGCGGCGGAGGGCTTGAGCTGCTCCTCCTTGCCGTCGACGGCCACGGTCAGCGGACCGTTGACGCGCCCGCCGAGAACGTCGTCCAGCCTCGCGACGGCGTCCTCCTTCGACAGGCCGCCGATGTCCACGCCGAGGACGGTCGTGCCGTTGGGCACATCCGCGTGATCGAGCAGCAGCCCCGCGCCGTACGCCACGACGGCCACGCCGACGAGCCCGGCTCCGGCGAGGACGAGCTTGGAGCGGCCCTTCTTGCCGGGCGGAGCGGGCGCCGGTGAGCTCGCCGCGGGGGCGGGTGCCGGGCGGGGCTCCGGGGCCTCTCCGATCGGCGGCCCGGGCGGGAAGGCCCGCTCGTCGGCCGCCGGGCTGCCGGGGAACGCGAAGTCGCCGGACGACGGGACCCGAGAAACCCCGCTGACCAGGGTGTCGCCCGAGATGCGTTCGTGTCCATCGGGACCGCCGGGGCTACTGGGGCCGCCGGGACGGGCCGGACCACCTGGGCCGGGAGGACCGCCCGGGCTGCCCGGACCGCCGGGACCTGCCAGGCCGACCGGGAGCTGACCGCCGGAGGCGGGGCCGCCGGGAGCCGCACCGACCGCGCCGATGCCGGAAGCCGGCGGGCGGTGATCACCGTCGGCGGGGGCGGGGGCCTGCGGGGTGAGCCGCGCCGTGTCGCCGCCGAGACCGGGACCTCCAGGGCCCCCGGGACCTCCAGGGCCCTCAGGCCGCCGGAATCCGGGCGGCGGGACCGGCAGGTCTCCGGTCATCGGCCCGGTGGTGGGCCCGGCGGGACCGGCACCGGGCCGCCCGGCGGGGCCGGCGGGGCCTGCACCGGCCGAGGCGGTGGGCCCGGCGGGTCCTGGGCCCGGACCCCTGCCATACGCGGGGGTGGGCCCGGTGCCGGGGTCGCTGGCAGGACGACCGGCGTACGGCCCGGAGTCGGGGCGGCCCGTGCCGTACGCGGGCGTGCCTCCGGTGGACTCACCCGGACCCGCGCCCGGACCCGCGCCATGCCCCGATGCGGGCCCGGCGCCGGATCCGTTCGAGAAGTACGGCATGTCGGAGCGCTTTCGCTCCCCCGCGCCGGGCGGGGCCGGAGCCGCCGGCGGTGTCGGCGCGGATGCCGGCGCCTTGCGCGGCGCGAACCAGTCGCTCGTGGCCTTCGGCTCTTCCCTGCCCTCGCCGCTGCCGCGAGGCCTGGCCTGCTGCTGCTGGTCCTTCGGCGCGGGCACCGAAAGGGTCGGCGACGCCGCGGGAGACGTGCCCGTGGTGGAGGACGTCGGGCCCGTGGCCGCCGCGGCTTCCGCGTCCCCCTCCTCGACCGGCTTGCGCACGACGACCGGCGGGATGGGCCGGGACCCCGGGATGTTGATCCGGATCCGAGTCGTCAGCGTCGTCTCGGTCCTGGGCTCCTCCGGCTTCGGGGCCTCGCCGTCGTCCGCGCCGTTGTCAGCCGCCTTGCTGTTCTCGCGCGCGGCGTCCTGCGGGGGGTGCAGCGACGGGTACTGGCGGGTTCCGTACGGCGGGGTCCCCGAGGGATATGCGGCTCCACCGCGCCCCTGGGGACCGGAGGACGAACTGTCAGTTTCTCGGCTCAAGGCAGGCTCTCCCGGTTAGCTCCGCCGCCCGTCATGACCTCGCTCGGGCGGCTCGGCGGCGCGCTCCACCATACTTGGCAGTGCCGACATCGACCCATGGACGGCCGCAATGCCCACTCCGACGGCGGCTGACCGGCACGGGGAGTTTTGTCACGTCACTTGCCAAGTCGGGCGGCTTGCACGCCCGGTGGTGGCACATGAGGCAGGGTGGCGCACATCACAGCGACCATCATCCCGCCCAGCAGGAAGATGTACGAGCCTGCGCCCGCGCCGAAGACGAAATCTCCTTCAGGACGGGTGGTGGTCAGCAGCAGTACGGCGAGCAGCCAGCCGGCGGCCGCCGCGGCGGCACCGATCCGGGTGCCGAGGGCTTTGACGCCGCCGTAGCAGAGCCCGCCGACGGCGAGCAGCGCGAGCAGCAACCCGCCCGGGAACCAGGCCGCTTGGACGAGTGCGCCCGCCGCGCCGACGAGAACGCCGAGCGCGGCCAGCACCGCGTAACCGGCGAGGCGACCGGCGCTCACCGGTCCGCCCCCGGCGTGGCCGGCCCGGCGATTCCGGCGAAGAGGTCGTCCTCCGGCACCTCGCCGCCCGGTTTGCCCTGGACCAGGCGGTAGAACTCCTCGACGAGGAGCGGCTGTCCGAGGTCGTTCGACAGCGCGAAGAAGGGGCCGTCCACGGCGATCTGGGTGGCGTGGGCGCGCATGGCCGCCGTCTTGGCCGCCGCGTACTCGCGTCCGTCGATCCGGGCCGTCACTTCGGAGTCCTCGACCACACCCGGCAGATCGTCCGCCGTAGCGATCCCGCCGAAGGTCAGATTCGCCTCGCGCAGCCTCGCGAAACCGGCCACCGCGGCCGAACGCGGCAGACAGTTCCAGTAGATCTTGTCGATGGCGTGCGGTTCGCCGAGGTCCCGGCGGTAGGCGGGCTCGGCAGCCAGTTCGGCGGCGCGCATGGCGACGCGGTGGGCCTGGATGTGATCGGGGTGGCCGTAGCCGCCGATCTCGTCGTATGTCACCAGCACCTGCGGCCGTACCTCCCGCACCACCGCGACCAGGTGCGTCGCGGCCTCGTCGACGTCGGCCCGCCAGAAGCAGCCGGGACGGTTGTTCTGCTCGGTGCCCATCATCCCGGAGTCGCGGTAGCGGCCCGGGCCGCCGAGGAAGCGGTGGTCCGTGACGCCGAGCTCGGCCATGGCAGCGGCGAGTTCGCCGACGCGATGAGCGCCCAGCGCGTCCTCGCGGTCGGCGGCGAGATGCGCGAGCCCCGGCGGGATCACCTCGCCCTCCTCGCCGAGCGTGCAGGTCACGAGGGTGACGAGGGTGCCCTCGGCCGCGTACTTGGCCATGGTGGCGCCGTTGTTGATCGTCTCGTCGTCCGGGTGTGCATGCACGAGCAGGAGACGGCGGCCGGGAAGATCGGTCATGGCTACAGCGTACGAGCCAGGGAGCGTACGAGCCGTGGCCGCGGCCCGCCTGGCCGCTGCCGGAGCGGCCTCTGCCGTGGCGGCCGCTGCCGGGGCCCGGGAGCCGTCAGAACTTGATGCCGCCGATCATGCCGGCGACGTTCGTAGTCAGCTCGTTGATCGTCGGGGCGACGGAGGAACTCGACAGATAGAAGCCCAACAGCATGCAGACCACCGCGTGTCCGGCTTTCAGCCCGGATTTCCGGATCAGCAGGAAGACGATGATCGCCAGCAGCACCACCGCCGAAATCGAAAGTGCCACGGCGGTTCACCTCCAAAGACGCGGCCGAGGACAAGGAGCGCACAGCTTCGCTGTACCGCGGGCGTCGAACCCACTATGCGCAACTGATCATAACTTTCCGCTCCCGAGCACGAATCGGTGCACGGGAGCAGACGAGGGGCGCACGGGTCGCCTCGCCGGCGTGGCCGCTTCGTGCCTGCCCAGCCCGCCCTGCGCGCGACGGTCCCATCGCCGCCGAACGGGGCGGCCGCCCGCTGCCGCAAGGCGGCCCCCGCTCGACCGCGAGCGAGACCCGCCGCAGGAGACCGTGCGGCCCGCCCGACGGAATGCGTACGTATGCACACGGCAGAGCACAACCTCCCCCAAGGCGACTCCCACCCGCAGGGGCCCGGGCCGCGGCGGCTGTCGGCGGGGCCCGCAGGCGGGGCCGTCACCGGCGGCGTGGCGGAAAGCACAGCTGGGGTGGTCGACTGCGGTGTGCCGGGCGGCAGGCGCGCATAGGGTCTGTCCATGACCGGACAGATCTCCTTTCCGCGCCAGTACGCCCGCACCCAGCGCTTCACCCTCGGCGCCCCCCGTGCCTTCACCGTGTCGCCGGACGGGACCCGGGTCGTCTTCCTCCGCTCGCGCAGCGGCACCGACCGGGCGAATCTGCTCTGGGTGCGCGATCTCGAATCCGGGCAGGAGCGGATCGCCGCCGATCCCGCCGCACTGCTCGGCGGCGCGTCCGAGGAGCTCTCCGCCGAGGAGCGGGCCCGGCGCGAACGCAGCCGGGAGGGATCCGCGGGCGTCGTCGGCTACGCGGTTGACGAGGCCGTCGAATTGGCCGCTTTCGCGCTCTCCGGGCGCCTCTTCACCGCCGAGCTCCGGGCAGGCACCGCGCGCGAACTCCCCGTCCCCGGCCCCGTCGTGGACCCGCGGCCCTCGCCGGACGGGCGGCGCGTCGCGTACGTCGCCGGCGGCGCCCTCCGCGTCGTGGACGCCGACGGCGCGGGCGACCGGGCGCTCGCCGCACCCGGCGGCGGCGAGAGCGAGAACGCGGACGGCGTCACGTACGGCCTGGCCGAGTTCATCGCCGCCGAGGAGATGGACCGCTCCCGCGGCTTCTGGTGGTCGCCGGACAGCGAGCGGCTGCTCGTCGCCCGCGTCGACGAGTCCCCCGTCCAGCGCTGGTGGATCGCCGACCCGGCCAATCCGGACCGCGAGCCGCAGGAGGTCGCGTACCCCGCCGCCGGGACGCCCAACGCCGACGTCCGGCTCCTCCTCATCGGCCTCGACGGCTCCCGCACCGAGGTCGAGTGGGACCGCGCCGCGTACCCGTACCTCGCGCGCGTGCACTGGTCTCCCGCGGGCCCGCCGCTGCTCCTCGTGCAGGCCCGCGACCAGCGCGGCCAGCTCTACCTCACCGTGGACACGGAGACCGGCCGGACGCGGATGCTGCACGCCGACGAGGACCCGGTCTGGCTCGATCTCTTCCCCGGCGTGCCCGCGTGGACGCCGGACGGCCGGCTCGTACGGATCGCCGACGAGGGCGGAGCGCGCGTGCTGGTGGTGGGAGCCCGGCCGCTCACCGGGCCCCAGTTGCACGTACGGGCCGTGCTGGACGTCTCGCAGGCCGACATCCTGATCTCGGCGTCCGCCGGTCCCGAGGCGTCGGATCCGGCCATCGGCGAGATCCACGTGCACCGCGTCAACGAACTCGGCACCGAGCGCCTCTCCGAGGGCCAGGGCGTGCACTCCGCCGTCCGCTCCGGCACCGTCTCCGTGCTCTCCTCGGCCACGCTCGGCGCCAGCGGTGCCACGGCCCGCGTCCTGAGCGACGGCAAGTCGGTGGCGACCATCACCTCCTACGCGGAACAACCGGTGCTGACGGCCCGCGCGCGGCTGACAGAGGCGGGCACGCGCCGTATCCCGTGCGCCGTTCTGCTGCCCACGGACTACCGCGAGGACAAGGGGCCGCTGCCCGTCCTGATGGACCCGTACGGCGGTCCGCACGGCCAGCGCGTCGTCGCCGCCCACAATCCGCACCTCACGTCCCAGTGGTTCGCCGACCAGGGCTTCGCGGTGGTCGTCGCCGACGGCCGTGGTACGCCCGGCCGTTCACCCGCCTGGGAGAAGGGGGTCATGAACGACTTCGCGGGCGCGACCCTCGACGACCAGGTGGAGGCCCTTCAGGGGCTGGCCGGAAATCACCCCCTCGACCTGTCCCGCGTCGCCATCCGCGGCTGGTCGTACGGCGGCTATCTCGCCGCCCTGGCCGTACTGCGCCGCCCCGACGTCTTCCACGCGGGCGTGGCGGGTGCGCCCGTCACCGACTTCCGGCTGTACGACACCCATTACACGGAGCGGTACCTCGGCCACCCGGACGAGCAGGGCAAGGTCTACGCGGCGAACTCGCTGGTGACGGACGAGGGCCTGTCGGGCGCGGCGGAGACGCACCGCCCGCTGATGATCATCCACGGCCTCGCGGACGACAACGTGGTCGCCGCACACACCCTGCGCCTGTCCTCGGCGCTGCTCGCCGCGGGCCGGCCGCACGAGGTGCTGCCGCTGTCCGGGGTCACCCACATGACGCCGCAGGAGCAGGTGGCCGAAAACCTGCTGCTGCTTCAGGTGGCCTTCCTGAAGCGGTCGCTGGGCATGGCCTGACGGGACTCTCCCCCGGCCGCGGCCGAGCCGACCACGGCCGCCGGGGCGGAGCCGCGGGTGCGCAGCGGCCGTGCGCCTCACCGGCCGGGCGGGGGCGGCCGACACTCGCCACCGCCGCTCCCGCCCGCGTAGCCATACGCGCTCCCGTACCGCTCGCCCCTGTACGGCTCCGCCTCCGGTCGGCGGCCGCGCCGTCCCAGCGCCGCGAGCACCACGACGCCGGCCAGCAGCTCGAAGACCGCCGTGGCCACGCTCAGTTGGTCCCGGACCGGCAGGTCCCAGACGTGCGCCGGCAGCCCGGTCCGCCGTTGCGCCGATACGCCCGTCAGCCCGCGGGCGAGCAGCATCGTGGCCGCCGTCATGCCGAGCGGCCGGGAGAAGGCCGTACGCGCGAGGGCCGCGACCGCCGCCGCCAGGCTCACGAGGACCACCGTCCAGGCGAGCCATCCGAACGGCGGCTGGAGCAGCGCGTAGACGTTCTGCGGGCCGTCGCCGACGAGCAGCTTCTCGTACGTCCGCCATCCCCACTCCCGCGCCCAGTGGATCTGCCAGGCGGCCACGGCCCCCGCCGCAACGCCCAGGAAGAGAAAGGCGATGACGGACGCGGCCCGGCCGGGGCGCACAACACCACCCACGCCTCTGCCCTCGCCGCCGGCAGCGGGCCGGCGCCCTGCCGCGACGGCGACAAGCATCGTGACGCCGGTCAGCACGCCCGTCCCCGCCGTCAGCGTCGCCCGGGACCGAAGGTCCTCGTCGACCACGCGCATCCAGCCGGACTGGAGCGTCCACAGGCTGGGGAGCCGCAGCGCGATGGTGACGACCGCCGCGGAACCAAGCGCTCCAGCAGCGGAAACAGATCCGCCAGCCGAAGCCGAAGCCGACCGGAGCGCTGCGATCGCCGCACCCGTATGCACACAGACCAGCACCGGGTCCGCCAGCGACGTACCCCAGATGCCGCCCTCCGCCCGCGACGGCATCCCCGCCCAGAGCCACCACACGTCCGCGGTCTCCACCGCCGCGTGGGCGTCATGAATGATCCATACGAGCTCGACCAGCGCGAGCAGAGCGAAGGCAATTGCCCCGAATAAGCGCGCTCCGCGCATCAGTGTGCGACTCTGCCCCATAGCGCCCATGGTGGCGGTTCTACCCCGGGTGACACCGGACCGACAAGCGACCGGCCGGGGACGGCGGCAAAGCCCTCCCCGGCCGGTCTACGGCACCCGCACGGCCGTACGCTGTCCAGCGTGACGCGTCCGTATATCGGTGTTGCGTCAGTCAAGTTGCTTGCTTGTTAACGAACTTGGTCCGCATAAATCACCCATGTCCCCCACGTGCGGATGTTGTCAAGCACGCGCGCACCTCAATCTGCGAAATCTTCGCTCAAGAAGCACAGAGTCGACCGCTCCCCGCTGCTTTGCCTCTTGACGCGCGTTGATTCGCTCGTAAGAGTTCCGCTCAATCAGCAGCGCAGACCGGCTGCTTGTGTGTCAAACAATTTTCGCCTCGGGGGCAGGAAGCCAAAATGACGAGCCCAACCCAAGCTGCTGGTACGGCGGCTGAGGCAGCGACGGTTCCCGTGACCACCAAGGGCTCCGGACCGGACCAGTCGCTGACCGGCCGCTCCCCCGGCCAGCTGATGTGGCTGCGCTTCAAGCGCGACCGCACCGGCGTCCTCTCCGCCTTCGTGGTGCTCTTCTTCTTCGCGATCGCCGCGCTCGCCCCGGTCATCTCGTGGCTCTACGGCAAGGACCCCTACACGCTGTACGGCCAGGAGCAGATCGGACTGCTGGACGACTTCGGCGACCCGGTTGGCGCGAACGGCGGCATCTCCGGGGACTTCTGGTTCGGCCTCGAACCGAACCTCGGCCGCGATGTTTTCACGCAGCTGCTCTACGGCATGCGCACGTCCCTCTACACCTCGGTGGTCGTGACCATCCTGATGGTGGTCACCGGTGTCGTCATCGGCCTCGTCGGCGGGTACTACGGCGGCAAGGTCGACTACTGGCTCGGCCGGATCACCGACTTCCTCCTCGCCTTCCCCCAGCAGCTGTTCCTCATCGCCACCATGCCCGTGGTCGTCGCGGTCTTCGTGAATCCGGAGGAGGAGACCCCGACCTACATCCGGGCAACGGCGATCATCATCGTGCTGTGGTTCCTGGGCTGGATGGGCATGAGCCGCCTGGTCCGCAGCTCCACCCTGTCCCTGAGGGAGCGGGAGTTCATCGAGGCCGCGAAGGTCACCGGCGCCTCGCCCTGGCGGATCATCCGCAAGGAGCTGCTGCCGAACCTGGTCACACCGATCCTGGTGCAGGCCACGTACATGCTGCCCTCCACGATCCTGTCGGTCGCGTTCCTGTCCTACATCGGCGTCGGCTTCCAGGAGCCGACGCCCGACTGGGGACGGATGTTCGCCATCGCGGGCCGGATCTACGAGACCAACCCGACCTACATGTTCTTCCCGGGCGTCGCCATGGTGATCTTCGTGGTCGCCTTCAACCTCTTGGGCGACTCGGTCCGGGATGCCTTCGATCCGAAGTCCGGACGGTGACCGTCCATTCGAGGGGGGTGGCTGCCGACCCTTCGCCGGACAGTCCGCACCAGCCGGACCCCGTCCGCACCCGGTAGCACACATGGATCACAACCGACAGGCAGGAGCACCCGACGCCATGAACACCGCCTCTTCGCGCAGAGCGCGCGCCATCGTGGTCGCGCTCGCGGCAGGGTCGCTGGCGCTCGCCGGCTGCAGCAGCGGCAGCAACAGCGAGAAGGACAAGTCCAGCACGCAGGAGGACGCGAAGTCCCAGTCCGAGGCGGTCGCGCTCGGTGACGCCGCCGCGTCCACCGGCCCGGCCAAGGAGGTCCCCGGTGCCAAGCCCGGGGGCACGATCACGGTCTGGCAGACGGACGACTTCTCGCACTTGGACCCCGGACAGAGCTACGTCAGCGACGCCACCCTGCTCGGCCGCCTCATCCACCGCGGGCTGACTCAGCTCGAGGAGGACGACAACGGTGCCAAGACAGTCGTCGGTGACATGGCGACCGACTCCGGCAAGTCGTCCGACGGCGGCAAGACCTGGACGTACACGCTCAAGGATGGCATCAAGGACGAGAAGGGCAACGCCATCACGTCCAAGGACGTCCGCCACACCGTCGAGCGACTGTACGCGCCGTTCATCAGCGACGGGCCGACCTACCTCCAGCAGTGGCTGTCCGGCGCCGGCACCACGTACCGCAAGGCGCTGCCCGACGGCCCCTACAAGGGCAAGCACCTTCCGGACTCGGTCCTGGAGACCCCGGATGAGAAGACCATCGTCTTCCACTTCAAGGAGCCGCAGCCCGACCTGCCGCAGGCGCTGGCCATGCGGGGTTACTCCATCGTTCCGGAGAAGGCGGACACGAAGGAGAAGTACGACACCAAGCCGGTCGCCCTCGGCCCATACAAGATCAGCGAGTTCAAGCCCGGCAAGGTGATGAAACTCGTCAAGAACACGAACTGGGACCCGAAGACCGACTCGGTCCGCCACCAGTACGTCGACGGCTTCGACATCACGTACAACGTCCAGGACGCCGAGCAGACCAAGCGCATCCTGGCCGACCGCGAGGAGGCCAAGAACGCCGTCCAGTTCACCGGCGCCGTCGACATCAGCCAGGCCAAGAAGGTCGTCAACGACAAGGCCGCCTTCGCCCGCACCATCCGCGGCTACCAGCCGTACGTCTGGCAGCTCAACTTCAACCTGGACCGCATCAAGGACAAGAAGGTCCGCGACGCGATCACCTACGCGCTGCCGAGCATCCAGATCATCCGCCCCGACGGCGGCACCTACGGCGGTGAGCCGGCCGGCGGTCTGTTCGCGCCGACCCTCCCGGGCTATGAGAAGGGCTACGACCCGTACGGCAAGCTCAAGAAGCCGAACGGCGACCCGGAGAAGGCGAAGAAGCTGCTCAAGGAAGCCGGCAAGGAGGGCATGAAGCTCGTCTACGCCTACGCCAACACCGAGATCCGCCAGCAGCAGGCCGTGATCATCGCCAATGCGCTGGAGAAGGCCGGCTTCGACGTCCAGAAGAAGGACATCGACAACGCCACCTGGTACGAGCAGGTGGGCAAGGTCAAGAACGGCCTGGACATCTACATGACCGGCTGGGGCCAGGACTGGTCCTCCGCCAGCACCGTCATCCCGCCGTCCTTCGACGGCAGCCAGATCCAGGACGGTTCGGCGAACTACGCGCACCTCAACGACAAGCACGTGAACTCCGAGATCTCCCGCATCGCGAAGATCACCGATCCTGCCAAGGCGACCGCGGAGTGGGTCAAGCTGCACAAGTACATCGTGGAGGAGATCAACCCGGCCGCCCCGATGTACTTCACCAAGCAGTTCCAGATCTACGGCTCCAACGTCGGTGGCGCCCGGTACAACGCGGACACCAGCTACATCGACGTCACACGGCTGTACCTGAAGAAGTAACAGCACAGCACTGACCGGGGGGTGCCTGCACGGCGGAGCAGGCACCCTCCGGCTGGCCACCCCCTCCCAGCAGCCGCCGTCCCGAGAGCAGCGAATCGTCATGCTTCAATTCCTCATTCGCCGGACGTTCGGCGCCGTCGCGATCCTTATTCTGATCAGCGCGTTCACCTTCTTCCTCTTCTTCGCCGTCCCCCAGGACCCGGCGACCCTGGCGTGCGGCAAGAACTGCACCGCACCCGCGCTGGAGGTCATCCACAAGAACCTCGGCCTCGACCAGCCGGTGCCCGTGCAGTACTGGGAGTTCATGAAGGGCATCGTGATGGGCCGCGACTTCGCGGTCGGCCACTGCAACGCTCCGTGCTTCGGGGTGTCCTTCAACAACAACCAGCAGGTCTGGGACACGATCGTCGACCGGTTCCCGACCACGGTCTCCCTCACCGTGGGCGGCCTCGCGGTCTTCCTGACCGTCGGCCTCGGCGCCGGCATCATCGCGGCCCGCCGCAAGGGCACGATGACCGACAAGACCGTCAGCTCGGTATCGCTGGTGCTGAGCTCGATGCAGATCTACTTCCTCGGCCCGATCGTGCTCGGCATCTTCGTCTACAGCACCGGCTGGCTGGAGAACCCCAAGTACGTACCGATCACCGAGGATCCGGCGGGCTGGTTCATGGGCCTGCTGATCCCCTGGTGCGTCATGGCGGCGATCTTCACCGCGCAGTACACGCGTATGTCGCGCTCCACGCTGATCGAGCAGCTGCAGGAGGAGCACGTACGCACCGCCCGCGCCAAGGGCATGTCGCGAAACTACGTCTTCTACCGCTACGCCTGGCGCGGCTCGCTGACCCCGATCGTCACCATCCTCGGCATGGACCTCGGCGCGCTCTTCGGCGGCGCCATCGTCACCGAGCAGACCTTCAGCCTCGCCGGCATCGGGCGCCTCGCGGTGCAGTCGGTGCAGAACAAGGACCTGCCGCTCACGATGGGCGTGATGCTCGTCAGCGCCGCCTTCATCCTGCTGTTCAACATCATCGTGGACGCCGCGTACGCCTTCATCGACCCGCGCGTGCGCCTGTCCTAGGAGAACCCCCCGTGACCACTCTCACCAAGACCGAGGGCGAGCCCGCGCCGACCGGCTCCGACGCCTTCCTGTCCGTGCGCGACCTGCACGTGCGGTTCTCCACCGAGGACGGCATCGTCAAGGCGGTCGACGGCCTCTCCTTCGACCTCGAACGGGGCAAGACGCTCGGCATCGTCGGCGAGTCGGGCTCCGGCAAGTCCGTCACCAACCTCACGGTGCTGGGCCTGCACAACCCGGCCGGCACGACCGTCTCGGGCGAGATCCTGCTCGAGGGCCAGGAGCTGACCGGCGCGCCGGAGAAGACGCTGGAGAAGCTGCGCGGCAACAAGATGGCGATGATCTTCCAGGACCCGCTGACGGCGCTCTCGCCGTACTACACGGTGGGCCGGCAGATCGCCGAGCCGTACATGAAGCACACCGGCGCCTCCCGGCGCGAGGGGCGGCAGCGCGCGATCCAGATGCTCGAGAAGGTCGGCATTCCGCAGCCGAAGCTGCGGGTGGACGACTATCCGCACCAGTTCTCCGGCGGCATGCGGCAGCGCGCGATGATCGCGATGGCGCTCGTCTGCAACCCGGAACTGCTGATCGCGGACGAGCCCACGACCGCGCTGGACGTGACCGTGCAGGCACAGATCCTGGACCTGCTCAAGGACCTGCAGCAGGAGTTCGGCTCGGCGATCATC
The DNA here is from genome assembly GCF_052245475.1 of Streptomyces sp. 7N604. NCBI lineage: Bacteria > Bacillati > Actinomycetota > Actinomycetes > Kitasatosporales > Streptomycetaceae > Streptomyces > Streptomyces sp. 7N604. The sequence goes on from NZ_JBQQBX010000039.1 coordinate 52,669, forward strand.
TTCATCACCCACGACCTCGGGGTCATCGCCAACACGGCCGACGACATCCTGGTGATGTACGCGGGCCGGGCCGTCGAGCGCGGCACGGTCAAGGAGGTCCTGCGCTCCCCCCGGCACCCGTACACCTGGGGGCTGCTCGGCTCGATGCCGCGGATCTCCTCCGGGACCGACGAGGAGCTGCTGTCGATCCCCGGCAGCCCGCCGAGTCTGCTGAATCCGCCGAGCGGCTGCCCCTTCCACCCGCGCTGCACCTTCGTCTCCGAGGTCGCCGGGGGCCGGTGCTCCGGCGAGCGGCCCGTGCTCCCCGGGGGCCGCGGGTCCGCCTGCCACCTGACGGGCGAGCAGAAGGAGACCTTCTTCATCGAGCAGATCAAGCCCCGGCTGGGCTAGGGAGATTCACCGTGACCGACAAACTCACCCTGCCCACCCCGCGCGACGCCGATCCGGCGTCGGCCGAGCCCCTGCTGACGGCGGAGGGTCTGACGAAGCACTTCCCCATCAGGGGCGGCTTCCCGATCAAGCGCACCGTCGGTGCGGTGAAGGCCGTGGACGGCATCGACCTGACCGTGCACGCGGGCGAGAGCTTCGGCCTGGTCGGCGAGTCCGGCTGCGGGAAGTCCACCACGGGACGGCTGCTGACCCGGCTGCTGGAGCCGACCAGCGGCCGGATCACCTACCGGGGCCAGGACATCACGCGGGCGAACCGCAAGCAGCTCGCGCGGGTCCGCTCCGAGATCCAGATGATCTTCCAGGACCCGTACTCGTCGCTGAATCCGCGGCAGACGGTCGGCACGATCATCCGTGGCCCGATGGAGATCAACGGGATCAACCCGCCGGGCGGCCGCGAGAAGCGGGTGCGCGAGCTGCTGGAGACCGTGGGCCTCAACCCGGAGCACTACAACCGCTTCCCGCACGAGTTCTCGGGCGGCCAGCGGCAGCGCATCGGCGTGGCCCGCGCGCTCGCGCTCGAGCCGAAGCTGATCGTGGCGGACGAGCCGGTCTCGGCGCTGGACGTCTCCATTCAGGCACAGGTCGTCAACCTGCTGCAGGAGCTCCAGCGGGAGCTGGGCATCGCGTTCCTCTTCATCGCCCACGACCTCGCGGTGGTACGGCACTTCTCGCACCGTGTCGCGGTGATGTACCTGGGCAAGGTCGTCGAGGTCGGAGACCGCGACTCGATCTACAGCCGGCCGCGGCACCCGTACACGCACGCGCTCCTCTCCGCCGTCCCCGAGGTCGAGCTGGACGAGGAAACACCCTCCCGCGAGCGCATCCGCCTCGCCGGGGACGTGCCTTCGCCCATCAACCCGCCGTCCGGCTGCCGCTTCCGTACGCGGTGCTGGAAGGCCCAGGACAAGTGCGCGACGGAGGAGCCGCCGCTGGTGCAGATCAGCGGGAACAGGGAAGGGCACCTGACGGCGTGCCACTTCCCGGAGGAGCCGACGATCGCGGCGCGCGGCGAGGACGTGATCCTCGACCCGGCGCTGGCCGCGCTCGAGGACGCGGACTAGGCCCCGGACTGGGCCCCCACTGGCCCGAGTTCAACAGCCCCGGACGCACCGGCACCGGCACCGGCCGGGAGTGTCCGGGGGCTACGCGTCCGCCGCCCCCGCCGGGACGCCGGCCCGCGCCTTCTCCTCGGCGAAGTGGCAGGCCGACGGGTGCGCGACCGGTCCCGTCACGCCACGGAAGTCCGCCGGGACCGCCAACCGGGGCTCCTCCAGCGCGCAGCGCTCCGCCGCCTTCCAGCACCGCGTACGGAAGCGGCAGCCGGACGGCGGGTCGGCAGGCGAGGGGACGTCGCCGTCCAGCAGGATGCGTGTCCGCCGCTCGCGCGCCCCGGGGTCGGGCAGCGGGGCGGCCGAGAGCAGGGCCTGGGTGTACGGGTGGGTGGGGTGCTCGTAGATCTGCTCTTCGGTGCCGGTCTCCACGACCCTGCCGAGGTACATCACCGCGACCCGGTCCGAGATGTGCCGGACCACGGACAGGTCGTGCGCGATGAAGACGTAGGAGAGCCCGAACTCGTCCTGGAGCCGCTCCATCAGATTGACGACCTGCGCCTGCACGGAGACGTCGAGCGCCGAGACCGGCTCGTCCGCGACGATGACCTCCGGGCGCAGGGCGAGGCCGCGCGCGATGCCGATGCGCTGCCGCTGCCCGCCGGAGAACTGGTGCGGATAGCGGCCCACGTACTCCGGGTTGAGCCCGACGACGTCCAGCAGCTCCTGGACCCTCCGCCGCCGGTCCCCCTTGGGCGCCACCTCCGGGTGGATGTCGAAGGGCTCGCCGACGATGTCGCCGACCGTCATCCGCGGATTGAGCGAGGTGTACGGGTCCTGGAACACCATCTGGATGTTCCGCCGCACGGCCTTCAGCGCGCGCCCCGAAAGCTTCGTGATGTCCTCGCCGCGGTACCGGATCTCCCCTGCCGTCGGCCGCTCCAGGTTCACCAGCAGCTTGGCCACGGTCGACTTGCCGCAGCCGGACTCGCCGACGATGCCCAGCGTCTCACCCCGCGCCAGGTCGAAGGAGACCCCGTCCACGGCCCTCACCGCGCCGACCCGGCGCCGGAAAACGACGCCCTGGGTGAGCGGGTAGTGCTTGACCAGGTCGCGCACCCGGAGGATCGCCTCATCCATCGAGCGTCTCCTTCCAGAAGTGGCAGGCGCTGGTGCGGCCTTCGGCCACGTCGTGCAGCGGCGGGACGTCCGTGCGGCATACGTCACGGGCGCGGGGGCAGCGGGGGTTGAAGGGGCAGCCCGGCGGAATCCTGAGCAGGCTCGGCGGCAGGCCCCTGATCGCGCAGAGCTCCTGGCCCTTCCGGTCCACGCGCGGGATCGAGTCCAGCAGGCCGCGGGTGTACGGGTGGGCCGGGCGCTTGTAGAGCTCGTGCACCGGGGCGGTCTCCACGATCCGCCCCGCGTACATCACCGCGATCCGGTCCGCCACATCCGCGACCACGCCCAGATCGTGGGTGATCAGAATGAGCCCCATCGCGTACTCCCGCCGCAGCTCCGCCAGCAGGTCCATCACCTGCGCCTGGACCGTCACGTCCAGCGCCGTCGTCGGCTCGTCCGCGATGATCAGGTCCGGCCCGAGCGCCATCGCCATCGCGATCATGATGCGCTGACGCATACCGCCCGAGAACTGGTGCGGATAGTCGTTCACCCGCTGCCGCGCCGCCGGAATCCGTACCCGGTCCATCAGCTCGACCGCCCTGGCCTTCGCCTCCCTGCGGGACAGGCCCTGGTGGACGCGGAACATCTCGCCGAGCTGAGAGCCCACGCTCAGCACGGGGTTCAGCGACGACAGCGCGTCCTGGAAGATCATCGCCATCCGGGCGCCCCGCACCCTGCGCCGCTCCTCCGCGGACGCGGTCAGCAGGTCCCGCCCCTGGAAGAGCACCTGACCGCCCGTCACACGGCCTGGCGGGCTGTCGAGAATGCCCATGACCGCCTGCGCCGTCACGGACTTCCCGGAGCCCGACTCGCCGAGCACGGCCAGGGTCTCGCCCGCGCCGACGCTGTACGACACTCCGTTGACGGCCTTCGCGACACCATCTCTCGTACGGAACTCCACGTGCAGGTCGCGCACTTCGAGCAGTGCGGTGGTCATGGACGGCTCCTCAGCGCAGCTTCGGATCGAGGGCGTCGCGGACCGCGTCGCCGAGCATGATGAAGGCCAGCACGGTGATGCTCAGCGCGCCCGCGGGCCACAGCAGCATGTGCGGGGCGTTCCGGATCTGGGGCGCGGCGTTGGAGATGTCGATGCCCCAGGAGACGGTCGGCGGGCGCAGGCCGACGCCGAGGTACGAGAGCGTGGCCTCCAGCGAGATGTACGTGCCGAGGGCGATGGTGGCCACGACGATGACCGGGGCCAGGGCGCCCGGGGCAACGTGCCGCAGCAGCAGCCGCGTGTTGCTCGCGCCGAGCGCCCGGGCGGCCTGCACGTAGTCGTTCTCCTTGGCCGTGACGACCGCGCCCCGCGCGATCCGGGACACCTGCGGCCAGCCGAGCAGCACGATGAAGCCGACAACCGGCCACACGGTCGAGCTGGTCACGACGGACAGCAGGACCAGGCCGCCGAGGACGACGGGGATGCCGAAGAAGATGTCGGCGGTCCGGGAGAGCAGCGCGTCCCCCCAGCGGCCGAAGTAGCCCGCGAGCCCGCCGAGAAGGCCGCCGAGCAGGGCCGCTCCGAGGGTCGCGCAGACTCCGACGGTGAGCGAGGCGCGGGCCCCGTGAACCGTACGGGTGTAGACGTCGCAGCCCTGGGTGTCGTAGCCGAAGGGGTGTCCGGGCCCGGAGCCCTGCTGGGACTTGGACAGGTCGCACTGGAGCGGGTTGCCGCTCGCGATCAGCTGCGGCCAGACCGCGATCAGCACGAGGAAGGCGATGAGCAGCGCGGAGACGAGGAAGACGGGGTTGCGGCGCAGCTCGCGCCAGGCATCGGACCAGAGGCTGCGCGCCGGTACGGCGGTGGCGGCGGCTTCCGGTCCGGGCTCGGGCGCTCGGCCGGAGCCCAGGTCCGTGCCGGCCGGCTGCCGCTCGAGCGTCTCCTCAGGCATAGCGGATCCTCGGGTCGAGTACGGCGTAGAGGACGTCGACGAGCAGGTTCGCCAGCAGGAAGACGATCACGAGGATGGTGACGAAGCCGACGACGGTCGGCGCGTTGTTGCGCAGGATGCCCTGGTAGAGCTGGAAGCCGACGCCGTGGATGTTGAAGATCCGCTCGGTGACGATCGCGCCGCCCATCAGCGCCCCGATGTCGGTGCCGATGAAGGTGACGACCGGGATCAGCGAATTGCGCAGCAGGTGCCGGGTGATGACATGCCGTCGCGGCAGCCCTTTCGCGACGGCCGTCCGTACGTAGTCGGCGCGGACGTTCTCGGCGATCGAGGTGCGGGTGAGCCGGGTGACGTACGCCAGGGACACCAGGGCCAGGACGGTGCCGGGGAGGATCAGCTCGCCGAGCGGCGCCTCGGGGGATACGGACGGCCTGATGAGGCCCCATCGGACGCCGAAGAGGAACTGCAGCAGATAGCCGGTGACGAAGGTGGGGACCGAGATGACGACGAGGGTGAGGAAGAGGACGCCGGTGTCCGTGGCCCGGCCGCGCCGCAGCCCGCCGGCGACCCCGAGGACGACACCGATGGCCATCTCGATGACGACGGCGACGAGGGTGAGCCGTACGGTCACGGGCCAGGCCTCGGCCATCAGGTCGGTGACCGGCTGGCCGTTGAAGGCGGTGCCGAAGTCGCCCTGGAAGATCTGCCCCATGTAGTGCAGGTACTGCTGCCACAGCGGCTGGTCGAGGTGGAGCTCCGCACGGATCCGGTCGGCGGTGGCGGGGTCGGGGGCCCGGTCGCCGAAGAGCGCCGCGACCGGGTCGCCCAGCGCGTACACCATGAAGAAGATCAGGAAGGTGCTGCCGAGGAACACGGGGACCAGCTGCAGCAGCCGCCGGATGACGTAGCGTCCCATGCGTCTCAGCCGACCTCGATCTCTTCGTAGACGGGGACGCTGAAGGGGTTGAGGAGGACGCCGGAGAGGCGGTCGGTGTAGCCGGCGCTGCCGTTCTGGTACCAGAGCGGGATGGCGGGCATCTGCTGGGCGAGGATCTTCTCCGCGTCCTGGAAGGTGGTGACCGCTCGGCCCTGCTCGCCCTGCGCGTTGGCGTCGTTGATGAGCCGGTCGAACGTCCTGTCGCTCCACTTGCCGTCGTTGGAGGAGGCGCCGGTGTAGTAGAGCGGCTGGAGGAAGTTCTGGATCAGCGGGTAGTCCATCTGCCAGCCGGTGCGGAACGGGCCGGTCATCTTGCCGCTGTGGATCCGGTTGCGGTAATCGGCGAAGGTCCCGACCGGGTTGACCGCACAAGCCCGGTCATTGCCCAGCGCGTTGTTGATGCTGTTGCAGACGGCGTCCATCCACATCCGGTGCGAGCCGGTGTCGACGTTGGAGGTGAGGGTCACCCTGCCGCCGGGGAGGCCGCCCGCCTCCTTGATCAGCCTCTTGGCCGCCGCCGGGTCGTAGTCGCAGGCGTCGCCGCACAGGCCCGCCTTGTAGCCGCCCTGGCCGCCGAGGACGGGCGAGGTCCAGTCGCTGGCGGGGGTCCGGGTCTTCTGGAAGATCTGCTCGGTGATCTGCTCGCGGTTGATCGCCTTGGACAGCCCGATGCGGAGCTTCTCCTTCCCGGCGCCCCACTTCTTGTCGTAGAAGGGGAAGGACAGGGTCTGGATGATGCCGGCGGGCTGGTTGATGTACCGGTCGCCGAGGTCGCGCCGCACGTTCTTCAGCTGGGCGGCCGGAATGTCGTCGGCGAGGTCGAGGTTGCCCGCCAGGAGGTCGGTGTACGCGGCCTGGTTGTCGGTGTAGACCCTCAGCTCCACGCCGTCGTTGCGCGCTTTGTCGGGACCGGGGTAGCCCTCCCACTTGCGGAGCCGCATCGCGGAGCCCTTGGCATACGACTCGACGGTGTACGGGCCGTTGCCGACGGGCTTGTTCAGCCAGGCGTCGTGGTCGTCGAAGAAGGCGCGGGGCAGCGGTGCGAAGGCCGGGTAGCCGAGGGTTTCGGGCCAGGTCGAGAACTTCTGGGTGAGCTTGACGGTGAAGGTCCGCTCGTCCTTCACCCGGAGCCCGGACATCGTCCTCGCGGTCGGCCTCCCGGACGCCGGGTGCACCTGGTCGTAGCCCTCGATGTACTCGAAGAAGTACGCGTTCTTCTGCTTGTTGTCGATCAGCGCGCCGTAGTTCCACGCGTCCACGAAGGAACGGGCCGTCACTTTCTCACCGTTGCTGAAGGTCCAGCCGTCCTTGACCGTGACGGTGAAGTTCCGCGCGTCGGCGGTGCTGATCCGCTCGGCGAGCATGTTCTGGGCCTGGCCGGTCCGCGGGTCGTACCGCTTCAGTCCGCGGAAGATCATGTCGAGGACCTTGCCGCCCTGCACCTCGTTGGTGTTGGCCGGTTCGAGCGGGTTCTGCGGGTCGCCCCAGGAGGAGCTGAGGTAGGCCGAGCCCCCGGAGCCGCCACCGCCGCCGCAGCCGGTCGCGGTCGCGGCGAGAACGAGGGCGGCCGTGCCTGCGGCGAGCGTGGCATAGGTGGCTCGGCGCATGCGGTGCCTCCTTGGAGTGCCTGGCATCAGAGACCCAAATAACACCCCAAACTGGCCCATACACCCCTCTGCGGCGGCGCTACGCGCGGATCGCACCCCCAGAACCCCCCGGATGCGGGAGCACCCGTCCCTCGCAGGGCCGAGCGCGCATGTGGGCCCGCCCGACAGGTCGTGTCGGGCGGGCCCACAAAAAGGCTTTCGTACGTCAGCCGTGCTTGGCGCGGGAGGCCGCGCGGGCGCGCTCGCGCGCGTCCAGGTTCACCTTGCGGATGCGGACCGACTCCGGCGTCACCTCGACGCACTCGTCGTCCCGGCAGAACTCCAGGGACTGCTCCAGCGACAGCTTCCGCGGCGGGACGATCGACTCCGTCACATCCGCGGTCGAGGACCGCATGTTGGTGAGCTTCTTCTCCTTGGTGATGTTCACGTCCATGTCGTCGGAGCGCGAGTTCTCGCCGACGACCATGCCCTCGTACACCTCGGTGCCCGGCTCCACGAACAGCGTGCCGCGCTCCTGGAGGTTGATCATCGCGAAGGCGGTCACCGCGCCGGAGCGGTCGGCGACCAGCGAGCCGGACGCGCGCGTGCGCAGGTCGCCGAACCACGGCTCGTGGCCCTCGTGGATGGAGTGCGCGATGCCGGTGCCGCGGGTCTGGGTCAGGAACTCCGTACGGAAGCCGATCAGGCCGCGGGACGGGACGACGAACTCCATCCGGACCCAGCCGGAGCCGTGGTTGGACATGTTGTCCATCCGGCCCTTGCGGGTGCCCATCAGCTGGGTCACCGCGCCCATGTGCTCCTCGGGCACGTCGATCGTGATGCGCTCCACCGGCTCGTACGTCTTGCCCTCGACGTCCTTGGTGACCACCTGCGGCTTGCCGACGGTGAGCTCGAAGCCCTCCCGGCGCATCGTCTCGACGAGGATCGCCAGCGCCAGCTCGCCGCGGCCCTGGACCTCCCACGCGTCAGGGCGGTCGGTCGGCAGCACGCGCAGCGAGACGTTGCCGATGAGCTCGCGCTCGAGGCGGTCCTTGACCAGCCGGGCGGTGACCTTGCGGTCCTTGACGGCGGCCTTGGCGTCCGCGCCCTTGCCGGTGCCGCCGCGGCCGACGAGCGGCGAGGTGTTCGTACCGATGGTCATCGAGATCGCCGGCTCGTCGACCGTGATCAGCGGCAGCGCGACCGGGTTCTCCGGGTCGGCGAGGGTCTCGCCGATCATGATGTCCGGAATACCGGCGACCGCGCAGATGTCACCCGGGCCCGCCTTCTCCGCGGGCTTGCGGGTGAGCGCCTCGGTCATCATCAGCTCGGTGATACGGACGTTCTGGATCGAGCCGTCGCGCTTGATCCACGCGACGGTCTGGCCCTTCATCAGCTCGCCCTGCTCGACGCGGAGCAGCGCGATACGGCCGAGGAAGTTGTCCGCGTCCAGGTTGGTGACGTGCGCCTGGAGCCGGCCCGTGCCGTCGTACTGCGGCGCGGGGACGGTCTCGAGCAGGGTCGAGAAGAACGGCTCGAGGCTGTCGCTGTCGGCGGGGACGGTGCCGTCCTCCGGCTTGGTCAGCGAGGCGACGCCGTCGCGGGCGCAGGCGTAGACGATCGGGAACTCGATCTGCTCCTCGTCCGCGTCCAGGTCGAGGAAGAGGTCGTACGCCTCGTTGACGACCTCGTCGATCCGGGAGTCCGGGCGGTCCGTCTTGTTGATGCAGAGGATGACCGGCAGCCGCGCCTGCAGGGCCTTGCGGAGCACGAAGCGGGTCTGCGGCAGCGGGCCCTCGGAGGCGTCGACGAGGAGGACGACCGCGTCCACCATCGACAGGCCGCGCTCGACCTCGCCGCCGAAGTCGGCGTGGCCGGGGGTGTCGATGATGTTGATCGTGACCGGGTCGCCACCGTCCTTGGGGTGGTACTTGACGGCGGTGTTCTTGGCGAGAATGGTGATGCCCTTCTCGCGCTCGAGGTCGCCTGTGTCCATCACCCGGTCGTCCACCTGCTGGTGGGCGGCGAACGCGCCGGCCTGCTTGAGCATGGCGTCGACGAGGGTCGTCTTGCCGTGGTCGACGTGGGCGACGATGGCGACGTTACGGATGTCGTGGCGCGTGGGCATGGGTGGCTTGCGCTTCTCTCGGATCGTGGGATGCGGCGTCTCGTTCCTCGTACGCCCCGCCGGGCGGACCCGCCTCGGCTCCGTCCATGGTACGGGGCTGGCGCGACACCGGTCCCAGAGACCGGTGCGGAGGGCCGCCGAGGCCCTCCGCACCCGCTCGGATCCCGCTTACTTCTTGAAGCCGATGTCCTCGTAGCGCGGCGTCGCGAAGGCGAAGGCGCCCACGTTCACCAGATTCGACCTGACCGCGACCAGCTGCGGCCGCTGGTAGAGGGGGATCGAGCCGGCCGCGGCCCAGATGCGGGCGTCGGCACGGCGTACGAGCGCGCGCGAGGCCGCGCCGTCCAGCTCGGTGATCGCCTGGTCGAAGAGCTGGTCGATGTGGTCGGTGCCGACCCGGGTGTAGTTCTGCTCGACGATCAGGGAGCCGTCGGGCGCGGGCTGCGGCTTGGCGAAGATCGGGCGGGCGTCGGTGGCCGGGTAGGCGCTGGCGGGCCAGGACCAGAGCGCGAGGTCGTAGTCGCCCGAGGCGATGTGGTCCTTGAAGTAGCTCTCGTCACCGACCTTGGTGATCTCCGTGCGGATGCCGATCTTCGCCAGCATCCGGGAGATACGGTCCCCGGCCGTACGGAGCGGCTCGGTACCCGGCCCCGAGGGCAGGACGAAGCGCAGGGTCAGGGGCTTGCCGTCCTTCTGGAGGGTGCCGACCTCGGCGGACTTGGCCTGGCCGCCGCCCCGCTCGCCCTTCTCGCTCCCCCGGTGCCCCGCGAGCCCCGCGCCGCTCTCGCGCCAGCCGGCGGCGGTGAGCAGGGCCTGCGCGGCCGCGGTGTCCCGGCTGCCGAGCGCGGCGCTGTTGTCCTTGTATCCCTGCTGCCCGGCCACCATCAGGTGGCTGCCGAGCGGCTGGGCGGGCAGCCCGAGCGGCTCGAGCACGGCCTTGGCGATGGCCTGCCGGTCGATCGTACGGGCGACCGCGCGCCGTACGCGCTCGTCGGCGAGCGGTCCCGCGGAGCCGTTCAGTGCGAGCTGGGTGTAGGCGGGCTCGAGCGACCTGCGGACGGTGTAGCCGCGGAGGGTGGCCTGCCGGGCCTCCACGGCCCGCCGTGCCTTCTCGGCTGCCTTCTCGGCCCGCTTGCGGGCCGCCTTCTCGGCCGCTCCCTCGGCCTTCCGCTCCTCCCGGGCCCCGGCCCGGCGCGCCTCGAGCGCCACGCTCCCGGCCGCGCCCCGGTCGGCCTTCGGGATCTTCTGGCCCTCGCCCTTGCGCTCCGACGCCGCTTCGATCTGCTCCACGGCCTGCCGGTCGACCTCGGCGATGTCCAGCCGCCCCTGGGCGAGCGCCGCCGCCCGCTTGTCGCGCGGCACGGCCTGGAAGACCAGCTTCTCCAGCCTGGCCTTGTCCCCCCACCACTTCGGGTTCCGTACGAGCGTCACCGCGCCCTTGCCCCTGCTCTTCAGCGCGAAGGGCCCTGCGGTGGCCTTGAGCATCTTGCGGGCGCCGTCGTTGAAGGCGCCCGCGCTGCCCATGACGCTCTTGGGGTAGAGCGGCGTGAAGAGCGACCGCCAGTCGGTGTAGGGCTTGGCGAAGGTGACTCGCACCTCCTGCGGCTTCTCGCCCTGCTCGATCTTCTCGATCCGGTCGTACCCGGCGTTGCGGGCGGTCCAGTAGGCCTTGTCCTTGCCGCTCAGTGCCTTCCACTGAGCGGTGAAGTCCGCGACGCCGAGCTTGCGGCCGTCGCTCCAGGTGGCGGCGCGGTTGAGCCGGTAGGTCACGATCTGCTTGGGCTCGCGCTCGGTGACGTCGGCCGCGGCGAGGTAGTTCTCGTTGCGCTGCGGCCTGCCTCGGTCGTCCAGGGTGAAGAGGGCGGGCAGGACGGCGCCCGCGACGCGGTCGGTGCCCGCGTCGGCGTCGGACTGGAAGGTGTTGAGCGTCGCTGGCACCGCGTCGATCGCCCAGCGCACGGTGCCGCCGCCCCGCGTCGCGCCGCGCGAGGTGGTGGCGACGTCCTTCGGTACGGCGGTGACGATCGGCTCGCTCTCGGAGGTGCTGCACCCGGCCAGGACGGGCAGCGGGAGGAGCGCGCCGGCCGCGAGCAGCGCGGTGCAGCGAAGGCGACGCCGGCCTGAGGAGTGTGGTGCACATGGTGTGCGTGGTGTACGCGATGCCGCCCGGCCGCCGCTGACGCCGTCGATGGACATGACTGAAACCTCCGGGCTACACACATTTGGGCGCTTATGCCGCTCATCACACCTATTCCTGGACAACTGAAATCGACTCGTTCCACCCGGGCACGGCGACACGACACGGAAGTCCGGATTCCCACCCGTACGGCGGCAGCGTGCACATGTGTCCCAGCGGCCGCGGGGGGCGCGCGAGCGCGCACGCCCCCGACACGAAGCGCCAATCGTGGTAGATCCCTAGCCAAGGTAGGATGTGACGCGCGACACTCACATGCGCATCAGCGTTGGCAAGCGTTGGCCCGCAAGCGCGGAGGTGAGGGCAAGCCATGTCCGTTCAGGACGATCTGACAGCCGCACAGCGCACACTCGACGAGCTGACCCGCACCCTGGGCCGGCTGGAACAGCAAGTGAGCGCCGGCCTGGAGATCCGCCGCGTGCGCACCGACGCGGACCATCTGCGCGAGAGCCTCGCCCTGCTGCGTGACAGCACGGCGCAGGAGCGGACCCAGGCGCCGGCCCGCCACCACGAGATGGTCACCATCCCCGACGCGCCCTACAACAGCGCCCTGTGGACCGACGCCGAGGACGAGGGTCTCGGCGCCCGCGACCGGCACGCGCCCTAGCGCGGACCACGCGGGACGTACGACCCTACGGAAGAGAGCGTCACGCCCCGCGCCACCGCCGCACCGTGTCCGCAGCCGAACCCCACTCCGAGCCGGAGTCATTGAATTGGCCACTGGTACCGAACCCCGAACGGGCACCGACGAACCCAGTGACGCGCGCGGCGGAGTGCACTTCGCCACGCGCGCCGCGATCCCGGCACGCCACCTGCGGACCGACCGCTGGTGGCTGGGACCTGCGATCACCGCCGCCGGGCTGCTCGCGTTCGTCGTCTACTCGACCTGGCGCGCCTTCGCGAACGCCGACTACTACGCGGCGCCGTACGTCTCGCCGTTCTACTCGCCCTGCCTCGCGGAGAACTGCGAGACGATGCGGGGCGGGCCGAACTGGGAGATCTTCGGCAGCTGGTGGGGTCTGTCGCCCGCCCTGCTGATCCTGATCTTCCCGCTGGGCTTCCGGCTGACCTGCTACTACTACCGGAAGGCGTATTACCGCGGCTTCTGGGCGTCGCCCCCGGCGTGCGCGGTGGCGGAGCCGCACCGGAAGTACTCGGGCGAGAACCGCTTCCCGCTGATCCTCCAGAACATCCACCGGTACTTCTTCTACGCGGCGCTGCCGGTGGCCGGGATCCTCACGTACGACACCGTGCTGGGCTTCCGGAACGCCGAGTACGAGTGGGGCCACATGGGCCTCGGCACGCTGGTCTTCCTGGTCAACATCGTGCTGATCTGGGCGTACACGCTGTCCTGCCACTCGTGCCGGCACATCGTCGGCGGCCGCCTGAAGCACTTCTCCAAGCACCCGGTGCGCTACCGGCTCTGGGGTCTGGTCGGCCGGCTCAACGAGCGGCACATGCTGCTCGCCTGGGCTTCGCTGATCAGCGTGGCTTTCGCCGACTTCTACGTGTATCTGCTCGCCACCGGCGCCTTCGCCGACCCGCAGATCTTCTAGCCGCACAGCTTCGGAGAGGGATGCAGTAACGATGACCCAAGTCGACCGGCAGGCGTGGGACGTGGTCGTGGTCGGCGCGGGAGGCGCCGGCCTGCGCGCCGCCATCGAGGCCCGCGAGCAGGGCATGCGCACCGCCGTCATCTGCAAGTCGCTGTTCGGCAAGGCCCATACGGTCATGGCCGAGGGCGGCATCGCGGCGAGCATGGGCAATGTCAACGAGGGGGACAACTGGCAGGTCCACTTCCGCGACACCATGCGCGGCGGCAAGTTCCTCAACCAGTGGCGGATGGCCGAGCTGCACGCGCGCGAGGCGCCGGACCGGGTGTGGGAACTGGAGACCTGGGGTGCGCTCTTCGACCGCACCGCCGACGGGAAGATCTCGCAGCGCAACTTCGGCGGCCATGAGTACCCGCGCCTCGCCCACGTCGGTGACCGTACGGGCCTGGAGCTGATCCGCACGCTCCAGCAGAAGATCGTCTCGCTGCAGCAGGAGGACGAGAAGGAGTTCGGCGACTACGAGGCCCGGCTCAAGGTCTTCCAGGAGTGCACGGTCACCCGCGTCCTGAAGGCCAACGGCAAGGTGGCCGGGATCTTCGGCTACGAGCGCGAGTCCGGTCGCTTCTTCGTCATCGAGGCCCCGTCCGTAGTGCTCGCGACCGGCGGCATCGGCAAGTCCTTCAAGGTGACCTCGAACTCCTGGGAGTACACCGGCGACGGGCACGCCCTCGCGCTGCTCGCCGGAGCCCCGCTGATCAACATGGAGTTCGTGCAGTTCCACCCCACCGGAATGGTCTGGCCGCCGTCCGTGAAGGGCATCCTCGTCACCGAGTCCGTGCGCGGCGACGGCGGGGTGCTGCGCAACAGCGAGGGCAAGCGGTTCATGTTCGAGTACATCCCGGACGTCTTCAAGGAGAAGTACGCGCAGACCGAGGACGAGGGCGACCGCTGGTACGAGGACCCGGACAACAACCGCCGCCCGCCCGAGCTGCTCCCCCGCGACGAGGTCGCCCGCGCGATCAACGCCGAGGTGAAGGCGGGCCGCGGCTCCCCGCACGGCGGGGTGTTCCTGGACGTGTCGACCCGGATGCCCGCCGAGGTCATCAAACGCCGGCTGCCGTCCATGCACCACCAGTTCAAGGAGCTGGCGGACGTCGACATCACGGCCGAGCCGATGGAGGTCGGCCCGACCTGCCACTACGTGATGGGCGGCGTCGACGTCGACCCCGACACGGCGGCCGCGACCGGCGTGCCGGGCCTCTTCGCGGCGGGCGAGGTCGCGGGCGGCATGCACGGCTCGAACCGCCTGGGCGGCAACTCGCTCTCCGACCTGCTGGTCTTCGGGCGCCGCGCCGGCCTGTACGCGGCGGAGTACGCGGCCGAGCTCAAGGCCGGTGACCGCCCCTCGCCGTCCGGCCTGGACATCGAGGCGGCGGAGGCGGAGGCGCTGCGCCCGTTCAGCGCGGAGGGCCCGGACGCGGAGCACCCGGAGGGCCGGCCCGCCGAGAACCCGTACACCCTCCACCAGGAGCTCCAGCAGACGATGAACGACCTCGTCGGCATCATCCGGCGGGAGGGCGAGATGACGGAGGCGCTGCACCGTCTCGGCGGGCTGCGGGTCCGGGCCCGGAACGCGGGGGTCGAGGGCCACCGCCAGTTCAACCCGGGCTGGCACCTCGCCATCGACCTGCGGAACATGCTGCTGGTCAGCGAGTGCGTGGCGCGTGCGGCGCTGGAGCGTACGGAGAGCCGCGGCGGCCACACCCGGGACGACCATCCGCAGATGGACCGGGAGTGGCGGCGGATCAATCTGGTCTGTTCGCTCATCGACCCCACGGGCGGGATCGCGGCGGCGGACCCGGAGCGCGGGCAGATCCGTCTGGAGCGCCGCGAGGTGCAGCCGATCCGCGCCGACCTGCTCGGCCTCTTCGAGAAGGAAGAGCTGGTGAAGTACCTGACGGACGAGGAGCTGACCCAGTGACCACGAGCACCAGCGCCTACCTGGCCCACTTCAAGGTCTGGCGGGGCGACATCGACGGCGGCGGCCTGGAGGACTTCAAGGTCGAGGTGAACGAGGGCGAGGTCGTCCTCGACATCATCCACCGGCTCCAGGCCACCCAGGCGCCCGACCTCGCGGTCCGCTGGAACTGCAAGGCGGGCAAGTGCGGTTCGTGCAGCGCGGAGATCAACGGGCGGCCGCGGCTGTTGTGCATGACCCGGATGTCGGTGTTCGACCGGGACGAGACGATCACGGTCACACCGCTGCGCGCCTTCCCCGTCGTACGGGACCTGGTGACGGATGTGTCCTTCAACTACGCGAAGGCGCGCGAGGTGCCGTCCTTCGTGCCGCCGCCGGGTCTCGCGCCGGGCGAGTACCGGATGCAGCAGGAGGACGTGGGGCGCTCGCAGGAGTTCCGGAAGTGCATCGAGTGCTTCCTGTGCCAGGACACCTGTCACGTGGTGCGCGACCACGAGGAGAACAAGACCGCGTTCGCGGGCCCGCGCTTCCTGATGCGGATCGCGGAGCTGGACATGCACCCGCTGGACGCGGCAGCGGAGTCCGGCATCGACCGGAAGGCCACGGCCCAGGAGGAGCACGGCCTCGGCTACTGCAACATCACCAAGTGCTGCACCGAGGTCTGCCCCGAGGGCATCAAGATCACCGACAATGCGCTGATCCCGCTGAAGGAGCGGGCAGTGGATCGCAAGTACGATCCACTGGTCTGGCTGGGGAACAAGATCCGCAGGCGCAGCGCCCAATAGGTCCCGCCCGCCCGGTCGGATTGCGGCCGGCTCGGCACCGCCGGGCCGCGCCGCCGAGCCCCGCGCCGTCGCGGCGGAAAAATGTCGCTCTAGTAGAGGCTCAGCAGAGCCTCGACCGGGTCCGCGGAGGCGGATTCGCCGTCCGGCAGGGCGAGTTCGAACCAGACCGTCTTGCCGCGGGGCGTCCTCCGGCTTCCCCAGCCCGCGCTGAGCAGGCCCACCAGCTGCAGCCCGCGGCCGCCCTCGTCCGTGGCGCGGGCGCGCCTGCGCCGCGGCTGGACCAGTCCGCCGTCCCACACCTCGCAGACCAGCGTGCTGTCCAGCAGCAAGCGCAGCCGTATCTCTCCGCCCGGCTCGCCCGTGGGCGAACCCGCGCCGTACCGCAGGGCGTTCGTGACCAGCTCGCTGACCAGCAGCTCGGTCGTGTCCACCAGTGATTCCAGGCCCCAGGAGATCAGCTGTCCGCGGGCCAGTTCGCGGGCGCGGGCGACGGACCGCGGCTCGGGGGCCAGCTTCCAGTCGCCGACCGACTCCGCGGGCAGCCCCTGGACCCGGGCCATGAGGAGGGCGATGTCGTCCTCGCCGTGGCGGGTGTCAAGGGTGCCGAGGACGCGGTCGCAGAGGTCCTCGAGGGGGCTGGAGTCCTCCGCGTCGGCAGTCGTCAGGGGCGGGTCGGTGAGGGCCGTACGGAAGGCCTGGAGGCCCTCGTCCAGCGGGTGGTCGCGGGACTCGACGAGGCCGTCGGTGTAGAGCGCGAGGAGCGCCCCGTCCGGCAGCTCGACCTCGATCTCCTCGAAGGGTTCGCCGCCCACGCCGAGCGGCATTCCGGTGGGGACCTCGAGCATCAGCGCGGACTCGCCGGGCTCGACGAGCACGGGCGGCAGATGGCCGGCGTTGGCGAACGTACAGCGCCGGGTGACCGGGTCGTAGACCGCGTACACACAGGTGGCGAGGTAGACCTCGGCGAGGTCGGAAGAGCGCGACGCGGCCGCGCCGTTACGGGAGGGGCGCGCGCCGCCGTACGCGCCCGCGGGTGCGCCCAGGCCGCGGGCGATCTCGTCGAGCTGGGAGAGCACTTCCGCGGGCTCCAGGTCGAGCAGCGCCAGCGTCCGTACGGCGGTGCGCAGTTCGCCCATCGCGACGGCCGCCCGCAGGCCGCGGCCCATCACGTCGCCGACGACCAGGGCGGTGCGGTGGCCGGGGAGCTGGATGACGTCGAACCAGTCGCCGCCGACCTCGGTCGCGGTGTTGCCCGGCAGGTAGCGGCAGGCGATGTCGAGGCCCGCGGACTCGGGGTCGCCCGGGGGCAGCAGGCTGCGCTGGAGGATCAGCGCGCGCTCGTGCTCCCTGCGGTAGAGGCGGGCGTTGTCGATGCAGACGGCGGCGCGGGCCGCCAGCTCGACGGCGAGTGCGGTGTCGCGCTCGCCGAAGGGCTCGCTGCCCTTCGTACGGGAGAACTGGGCGAGGCCGACGACGGTGT
This sequence comes from Streptomyces sp. 7N604, assembly GCF_052245475.1. Classification (NCBI taxonomy): domain Bacteria; kingdom Bacillati; phylum Actinomycetota; class Actinomycetes; order Kitasatosporales; family Streptomycetaceae; genus Streptomyces; species Streptomyces sp. 7N604. The sequence goes on from NZ_JBQQBX010000039.1 coordinate 69,877, forward strand.
CGTGGGCGACCATCGGGACGGCGAGGGTGGACTGCACGATCGCGGCGCCCAGTTCGGGTCCCTCGACGCCGTCCTGGCCGGGGACGACCTTGGGCCGTGCGGTGCGCAGGGCGTCGGCCCAGAGCGAGTTGAACGGGAAGCGGTGGACGGCGCCGACCTCGATGGCGTGCGGCTCGCCGTTGTCGTCGGCTGCGCGGGCAGGGACGGAGACGGGGGCGTCGGCCACGGCGCTGGCGAAGGCGACCCGGCGCAGCTCGGCGCTGCCGTCGGCAAGGCCCGGCGGGGTCTCGTCGCCGGACAGCAGCCCCTGGTAGAGGTCGACGGAGGCCAGGTCGCAGAACTGCGGCACGGCGACGTCGAGGAGTTCGCGTGCGGTGGTCTCGAGGTCGAGTGAGTTGCCGATCCGGGCGCCCGCGGCGTTGAGGAGCGCGAGGTTGCGGCGGGCGCTGGCGGCCTCGAGCTCGGCGTTGCGCCGCCGGGTCACGTCGGTGCCGAGCCCGGCGACGCCGATCGGCCGTCCGCTGCCGCTGTGCAGCCGGAAGAGGTTGACGGACCACCGGCGCCGCTCGGGGTCGCCGACGGCCGAGCCGGTGAGCTGAAGCTCCGTCACCGGGCTGCCGGTTGCGAGAACTTGGCGCAGGGCCGCGTTCAGCCGGTCGGCCTCCCCGCGCGTGAGGTAGTCGCCGGGCCCGCGGCCGCGGTGGGAATCCGTGCTGCCGCCGAAGACGGCGGCGAAGCGCTCGTTGACGCGGAGGATCTTCAGGTCCGGGCCGAACAGCAGGAATCCCATGGGAGATTGGCCGAAAACCGCCTGCGAGGCGGCCAGGTCTGTCTCGATCCGGCGCAGGATGCGCGCGTCCACGACGATGCAGACCGCGCCGCGGCCGCCGCCCTCGGTCTCGGTGGGCATGACGTACACCTCGGCCAGGCCATGGAGCTCCGCCTCGATGGAGCGGAAGGGCACCAGGCCCACCCAGTCACGGCCGTCCAGGATCTCCGCGATCTTGCGGTGCCCGAGATCGCGCAGCTCGGGGGGCACGAAGGCCTCGATGGGGTCCTTGCCGATGGCGGCGGAAGCGGGGATGTGCAGGAGCTCGGCGGCCCGCTGGCTCCACTGGTCGATGCGGCCGTCGGAGCCGAGGGAGAAGGAGGCGACCCGGATGTAGTCGTAGATCGATCCGGGCGGGCTGCTCTGCCACATGGGGGCAGAAAAGGTCTCGTCGGGCGTCCCCGCCCCCGCTGGTATGTCGCTCACGCGCCCGTCCCCTCCAGCTCACCTTGCCCGGACCGGCCTCAGCTGAGTATCCAGCACCTCAGCCATCCGGGACACGGCCTTCACGATCACAGCACTGTCTCATTCGGGGGTCTGCGGACCTCCCCCGGATGGTCACAGCCGTGCACCACACAGCCATGCTTCTCGTCGGAGACCCGCGGCCTGACCCAGTCCCGTGATCAGCACTACCCTCTTTCTTCTAACCGGGCAGGCCGAGCTCGAACCACACCGTCTTGCCCGCGCTCCCGCGCCGGGTGCCCCAGCGACGAGACGTACGGGCCACCAGTTGCAGGCCGCGCCCCCCTTCGTCCTCGGGCCGCGCGTCCCGGGCCAGGGGCAGCTCGGGCAGCGGGTCGGACACTTCTACGAGCAGTGCGTCGTTGCGGATGCGCTGGACGCTGACGCCGATGGGGCCGGTCGCGTGGCGCAGCGCGTTGGTGACGAGTTCACTGACCAGCAATACGGTCAGGTCGCCGACTGCGTTCAGACCCCACTCATTGAGCGTCGAACGGACCACGGCGCGCGCGGCTCGTACGGCTCCCGGTTCGGCCGGGAAGCTCCACTCGGCGCGGTGGTCGTCCGATGAGGTGCGCGCCGCAGGGGGTGTCGACTCGGAAGCCCCCGCAGTGTCGCTCACGCCGACCACTTCCAGACCGATGACAGACCCCGCTGTCCGTTTTCGGGGGGATTTTCGGGATGGCTAATGTGGACATACCCGATACGGGCGGCCGCTATCGCGACATTTGGCGCACTGTGACATGAAAGAGCTCAGAAGCTGGTGTCAGGGCGGAGCCAGAGCCGGAGCCGGAGCCGGAGCCGGAGCTGGAGCTAGAGCGCGAGCCGCCGGAGCATCCGGACCACTTCTGCGACCGCCGGGCGGTCCTGGTCGAGCCAGTCGACCTCGTCCACCCGGTCCGGGGTGAGCCAGCGCAGCTCGTCATGGTCCTCCAGCGGCCGCGGCTCACCCGCGACCAGACGCACGGTCCAGACCCGCAGTACGTAACCCGGCTTCAGCGTCCACTCGCCCGGAATCCGCGCGAGCGGCTCCACTTCGACGCCGAGCTCCTCGCGCAGCTCGCGGACCAGGCCCTCTTCCGGCGTCTCACCGGGCTCCAGCTTGCCGCCCGGCAGTTCCCACCGGCCGGCCAGGGCGGGCGGGGCGCTGCGCCTGGCGGCCAGCAGCCTTCCGCCGTCCAGCACCGCCGCGCCGACCACGATCCGCGTCTCGTCTCCCGTCACCCGGGAAACCCTACGACGGCGTGCGCTCCGGCTACGACGACGTCCTGCGGCTCACTCGTTCGACCGTGTAGAGCTGCTTGTGTCCCTTCGCGTCCAGCCGGTCGGCGACCCGCTCGGCCTCCGCCCTGGTGGCGTAGCGGCCGACGCGGTAGCGATTGCCGTTCTCGTCCTGCCGTATGACGAGCCAGGGCAGCACGGCGCCGCTCTCGCTCATCGACTCACCCCTCGCGCCATCGCGCGCTCCCGCGCGCACGACGTCCCGGCCCCTGAGGAAAACGCAGTCCGCATATGCCTGAGCCTACGCCCGACCTTCACTCAACGGATACGGGTTTTTACAAAGAGGTACGCATCCGGCCACATGTTCGAACTTGGACTTCCATCCCCCTTCATGACTGTGCGGGCCGGGCACTGTGCGCCCGGCCCCGCGCAGTCGCGGAGTCATGGAGGGAAGCGTCAGCTGCGGACCGTCGGCAGGGGCATCAGGACCGGCTCCCGCTCCCCCGAGGGGGACTGCCGGCAGACGTCACCGCACGCCGCGTCGAGCGAGCAGCACCGCGAGCAGATCGGCCCCGACTGCGTCGCGGTACCCGCGTCACCGTGGACGGCACGGACGGCACGGACGGCAGCGCGCGGGAACAGCGGACCCGCACAGGGCCGCGAGTTCCTCATGCACGGCGCGCGTGACAGGTTGCCGCGGAGCGTGATTGCCCCGGAGTCAACAGTCCTGACTGTGCGTCACCTTTGAATCAGGGCTGGCGAACGGCGAGCTTCGGGTATCGGTCACCGCACCGGAAGGTGGTATGCGATGCGGAACCGGTCGGCCGGGACGACCACGTCCGCGGTCTCAACCGGCCGCCCCGAGGCGTAGAACGTCCGGGCCACCACCATCACCGGATGCCCCGGCACTCCGCCCAGCGCCTGGGTCTCCTCCGCGAGCCCCGGCCGGGCGCCGATCTCCTCCAGCACGTTGTCCACGACCACGTCGATCGCGGCCATCCGCTCGACGACCCCGCGTCCGGCGAGCGGTCCCTCCTCGGGCAGCATCACGGGCGTACGGCCGGTGACGGCCAGCGGCTCCCACGACGTGGACAGCATCGAGGGCTCGCCGTCCGCCCGGAAGAGATAGCGGGTGCGCATCACCCGCTCCCCCGGCTCGATCTCCAGCCGCTGCGCGACCGCAGGGCTCGCCTCCTCCTGCTCGCTGCTGGACTCCCAGGTGCCCTTGACCCGCTCATCCGCCTGCTCCTGCCGGAACGGGGTGGAGTCGCCCGGACCGGCCTGATAG